>JABLXV010000032.1 GCA_013177895.1 Brevinematales bacterium
GGCGCGATGGATACCGGTTCGTCGTTCGAGGGTATGGGCGCTAATCGGGAGGCGTTTTTTTCTATCCTGATAGAGCCCGCGCTTCTCCTCGGGTTCGCCGTTCTGACCGGTTTCTCGGCGGAGGCTTCGTTCGACAGCGTGATTCGGAGCGCGTTCCAGTCGCTGTCCTTCGAGAATATCGCCCTCCTGCTTCTGGTGTGCGCATCCTTCCTGATACTGGCTCTTGCCGAGAACAGCAGGATTCCGTTCGACGACCCCACCACTCACCTGGAATTGACGATGATTCACGAGGTAATGATATTGGATAATAGCGGGCCCGATCTCGCGATGATCGAATATAGCGCGTCTTTAAAGCTCTGGTTTTTCTTCGCCCTGATCGCGGATATTTTCCCTGCTCTTCACTATTTAACCCAGCCCTTGAAACCCGTGCTGACGTTTGCCGTCATCCTGCTCCTTTCGGTTCTTGCGGGGGTTGTTGAATCGGTGATGGCGCGTCTGCGATTGACGCGTATCCCGCAGATGCTTTCGACCGCGCTGGCGTTTTCGCTGGTAGCAATACTTTTAAAGAGTATATTATGAATAATCTGATCGAAATGTTTTTAGTCGGAATACTGATTACGGACTTCATCCTGCTGGCCACCGGACGGATGCGGGCGAGCATTCGCCTCGTTTCCATCCAGGGATTTCTACTCGGCGTAGTCCCCGTGATTATCGGGATCACGCAGGGCATCAATCAGGAGATAATCGTTATCTCGCTGGCGGGCATCGTGTTACGCGGCATCGTCTTCCCGCGTCTGCTTCGCCGTTCGGTGATCGATACGGGAGTCGACCGTGAGGAACACCCCATAGTGGGGTATATCGCATCGCTTCTTATCATGGTCGTATTCCTGCTGACGTCCCTCTGGGTCGGATCGAAGCTCGCGTTCCTGGCGCCAAAGTCCGCGCTGATGATTCCCGTCGCATTGGCGACCATCTTCGCGGGAACGTTTATGATCGTCGGCCGCCGCATCGCGATTATGCAGATTATCGGGTATATCCTGATCGAGAACGGTATCTACTGCTTCGGCCTGACGCTGGTGGAAAAAGTCCCGTTCCTCGTCGAGCTCGGAGTACTGACCGACGCGGTGGTCGCCGTATTGGTGATGACGAATGCGACCAAGCGGCTTCATCAGGTGTTCGATCATATGGATACCGGGAATATGGATTCCCTAAAAGGATAATAACATGATGGAATTTTTCGGCAGGATCGGGGCGGAATTGCTCTGGGGATATCTGGCTATTCCCGTACTCGCAATCGTGTTTATTCTACTGGTTCGCCGTCCGCGGCTAGTCCCGATAATCGCCTCAATTGCCTCCTTTCTCGAAGCGGCGCTCAGCATGATTATAGCGTCCCTGATACCGGCCGTAAAAAAACTCACTACCTTCGGGGAATTATTCACCGTCGACGCGTTTTCCGTCTGGCATCTGCTCGTCCTCACTCTGATCGTGTTTCTAAGCGCGTCCCTGTTCTCATTATCCTATTTTAATAAAGAGCATATCCTCGAACTTAAAAAAATGAAACGTTTCGGCGTACTGTGGATGGGCGCGCTCGGAACTATGAGTCTGGTGCTCATTTCCGGGAATATCGGCATCATGTGGGTCAGCATCGAAGCTACGACCTTATTTACGGCGTTCCTGATTATCCGCGACGATTCTGCCGCGTCTCTCGAGGCGATGTGGAAATACATCATCATGTGTTCGGTGGGGGTCGCTTTCGCTTTCATCGGGACATTGTTAATCGCGGCGGCCGCCCAGCAGGCGGGACTTGTAGGTAACGACGCGCTTCTATTGAGTAAGATATACTCCGTAAAGGAACAATTAAACCCCGTACTGGTGATGGCGGGCTTCATCTTTCTGCTGATAGGATATGGGACTAAAGCCGGGCTTGCTCCCCTGCATAACTGGCTCCCGGACGCGCATAGTCAGGCTCCCGCCCCCGTATCCGCGATGTTTTCCGGCTTCCTGCTGAATACCGCGCTCTATAGCATTCTCCGCTTCCTGCCCCTTGCAGACGCGGCCGGCGCGCCTCCCGGACGCGCGCTGGATATTATGATGTTTCTCGGCGTGCTGTCCGTCCTCATCGCCGCGGCGTTTATCGTTTTCCAGAAGGACGCAAAGCGCATGCTGGCGTATTGTTCGGTAGAAAACATGGGGATTATCGTGCTGGGGTATTCCCTCGGGCCTATCGGCACGATGGGCGCGCTTTTTCATACGTTGAACCATTCCATCGCGAAAACCGGCGGATTTTTTACCGCGGGGAAGCTCGGACAGCTGATCGGCAGTAATCATCTCACGGAGTTCGACGGCGCGGCGAAGACCTATCCCGTATGGGGAATCGGCCTCGCGGTCAGCCTGCTCGCGCTCACCGGGGCGGCACCATTCGCCCTGTTTGTCAGCGAATTCCAGATCATCAAAGCCGCGGTTGATTCGGGAAAATTCGCCGCACTGATACTTTTTTTAATCGGCACGATTATCGTCTTTATCGTCATGCTCCGCCACGCCATCCGAATTGCGTGGAATCCCGTACCGGCGGGACATACCGGAAAAATGCAGGTCTCCGTTCTCGAGGCGCTGCTGGTCTTTATCCCGCTGGGATTATTATTAGTGTTAGGTCTGTGGCAGCCCGGCTTCATCCATGAATTCATAGAACAGGCCTCCGGCGCGTTATGGGGGATGAAATGAATAAACGTCTGACCGTCAGTCTGAAAAACGGCGATTTCTGCGGCATCAGGGAAATCCCGTCTTTTTCGGGAGAGGAACTGAGTTCCGTTATATCCCAAAGCGCGGGAGAAGGAATGCGCATCGTATCCTTTTTCGCCGTACCATTGCCGAAGGACGGAGGGAAATTATTCGCGGTATTGGCGGACGATACGCACGGGGTTTTATATCCGCTCGCTTCCGCCGAACTCAAATCCTACCCGTCGGTAACCCCGTCCTGTCCGCAGGCGCACCTGTTCGAGAGGGAGATATTCGAGCAATCCGGCATCATACCGGAAGGGCACCCGTGGCTGAAACCCGTGCGGAAGCTGATGAAGAACGACTCTTTTTATCATATCGACAGCGATGAAATACACGAAGTGGCGGTCGGCCCGGTTCACGCGGGCGTCATCGAGCCGGGGCATTTCAGATTCCAATGCTCCGGCGAAAGGGTGTTTCACATGGAAATCGCCCTCGGTTACCAGCATCGCGGGATAGAGAACGCCCTTTCCGGCACGCCCGGCCTGAAAACTATCCATTATATGGAAACTCTCGCGGGGGATACCACTATCGGGCATTCGACCGCGTACTCCATGATTATCGAAGCCCTGCGGGGAATAACCCCTTATCCCCGCGCCGAGGCGATACGCGCGATCGCGCTCGAAATGGAAAGGATCGCCAATCATATCGGCGACCTCGGCGCATTGGCGGGCGATATCGGCTATCTGCCCTCCAAATCCTTCTGCGGCCGTCTGCGCGGGGATGCGCTCAATATGACCGCGGAAATCTGCGGGAACCGTTTCGGGAGAAATCTGGTTCGCCCGGGCGGGGTCAGATACGATCTTGACCGACCCCTTAGCGAGAAACTCCTCGCTAAAATAAAGGATTTCCGTAACGACGCGGTTCAGGCGGCGGAGATCATGTGGGACGTCCCGTCCGTACTGGAACGGTTCGAGGATACGGGCATAGTCTCTAAAGAGACCGCCGCACGTATCGGGATGGTCGGCCCTTCGGCGAGAGCGTCCGGCCTCAAGCGGGACGTCCGCAGCCAGTTCCCGACCGGCGCCTACCGTTTCAACCATGTTCCCATCGTCACCTATGAGAGCGGGGACGTATTCGCGAGAGCGTTGACGCGCGAGATGGAAATCAACCGTTCCATTAAGTTCATACAGGATTTACTGAAAAATCCGCCCACCAGCCCGCTGATGAACGATAAAGCGAAAAATATCGCGGGGGATTCGTTCGCGGCGGCGATGGTCGAGGGGTGGCGCGGGGAAATATGCCATACCGCGATCACGGATAAAAACGGCGGGTTCGCCCGCTATAAGGTCACCGACCCGTCGTTCCATAACTGGTTCGGGCTGGCCTGCTGTATGAAAAACGGCGCTATTTCCGATTTCCCCGTATGCAATAAAAGTTTCAGTTTATCCTATTGCGGTCACGATTTATAGGAGACGTTATGTTCAAATCATTACGCGCGCGAATCGACCAGAAGTATAGAACTATCCCATTCCCGATAAGCGACCCGGTTCTGCCCGAGCGTTACACCGGACGTCCGGCGTTATCGCCCGAGAAGTGCGACCGTTGTTCCGAATGCGTAAGCGTCTGCCCTACCGGCGCGATCGCCCTGCGGAAGAAAGGGATAACCATCGATACCGCGAGATGCATATTCTGCGCCGAGTGCGCGGAAATCTGCCCCAAGGACGCAATCGTCTTCTCACGGGAATTCCGTATGGGGGCGAACGAAAAAGCCGGGCTGATCGAGAACGGGGCTGAACGAAAACCGATAAGCGCGCTGAATAAAAAGATGCTGCGCACCTTCGGACGTTCGCTGAAATTCCGGGTAGTCAGCGCGGGCGGATGCAACGCGTGCGAGGCGGATATCAACGTGCTCGGGACAATCGGCTTCGATCTGGACCGTTTCGGCATCAGCTACGCGGCGTCCCCCCGGCACGCGGACGGGTTAATCGTCACGGGGCCGATCTCCATGAACATGAAGGAAGCTGTTCTGAAGACCTACGAGGCAGTCCCGGAGCCGAAAATTGTGATCGCGGTGGGGGCATGCGCGCTGTCCGGGGGAATCTATGCCGGGCATGCCGAGACCTGCGGCGGCGTCGACGCCATTCTCCCGGTAGACCTGTATATCCCGGGATGCCCTCCGCATCCGATGACAATCCTGAACGCGCTGCTGGAACTGCTCGACCGGATACCCCGGAGAAACGGGTGACAGGTATTGTCTTTCACATCTTCTATATATAACGATAAAAATTATAATAAAAAACTTTGACGAGGGCGCCGGAATAATATATAATATTTGTCGGCGACTGTTAGAGGTTCATTTCAGACGGAAACCAACGCCCAGGTGGTGGAATTGGTAGACACGCTAGCTTGAGGGGCTAGTGGGAGCAATCTCGTGCAAGTTCAAGTCTTGTCCTGGGCAATAAAAAGACCCCGACCGAAAGGCTGGGGTCTTTTTTATCTGAGTTATAACTTTTATTTCCCCTGTCCCATAATGATCGGCAGGCCTACCCCGTTGGGACTGGTCGGCATAATGATAAACGTCGTATTGTCCGAGTTCGCGAGGGTCTGGTATGCCTGAATCGCCTCGTGTTGGAGATAGTTCGCGCTTAACGTCGAATTGATAATCTTCTGCGCCTCCGCAAGCCCCTTCGCCTCGACAATCTTGATTTCCGCTTCCATCATCGCCTTCTGCTTCTTATACTCCATCGCCTCGGCTTCCTGCTGGGATTGGATCTTGAGCTGGATAGCCTCGTCGATCGACTTGGGCAGAAGCACGTTACGCAGCATGAAACGGTCGATAATGATACCCTTGGTGGCAAGAAGCTCGGTAATATTACTCTCTATTTCCATAGTAACCTCGTTCCGGTAGGTGGAGTAGATATCCTTCATCGTGTACTTGCTGCACACGTCACGGATAATCGTACGCACCGCGGGAATAAGGATACCCCGTTCGAGGTCTTCTATCGATTTCGCGACATTCGCGTAAACATACCCCGCCATTTTAGAATCCACAAAGTACCAGATAGTCGAATCGATGGTCACTGTCAGGTCGTCCTTGGTCTTCACAGGGACGCCTCCGCCCACATCGCTCTCGTCATAAGCCTTGGTCTGCGTCAGGCTGAATTCCCGCAGACGGGTGGGATAGATGATGATTTCCGCGAACGGATTTTTCAGGCTGAGTCCGGGCATAAAAAAATTATCCTGGACTTTTCCGAATACCACGGGCACACCGACCTCGCCGGAATCGATAATAACGATCAACTGAGAGAACATCGAAACAATCGCGACGATGATAGTCACGCTTGCGCCCATGACTATTTTTTTAGGGTCGCCGGGTAGTTTTTTCGGTCCAAAAACCAGTATCCCCAGTCCCGCGATTAAACATGCAACTCCGAAAACGAACAACATACGTCCCTCCAAAGATTTTTCTTCACTCCAAAGAATCGATGATCTTGATTATAACTAACAATATTGCCAGCAATGAAATAGCGCCGATAAACACGACCAGGCCGCGCCGCCTCATTTCTTTGCTTTGCCGCTAAAAAAATAAACGAGAAATCCGATAAACGCGATGCCCGCGATAATCCCAATGATAATTAGCATCCCTCGCCCCTATCTACCCTTCGTTCTTCATCCGGTACATCTCCTCATCCGCGCGATGCATCACGTCCTCGAGATGCCCGGTGTTCCCCTGCGCGATACCGTAGGCGAAAGTGATACCGTGATGAGTCTCCGCGAATTCGCGCGAGAGTTTCGGCAGACGGTTATGCAGACGATCCAGGACGATGTCTACCGTGTTTTTTTCACGGATATTGATCAGGATTAAAAATTCGTCCCCTCCGATACGGAAAATATAATCGTCATACCGGAGCAGGGTACGGAATAGAAGAGCGGCGTCCCTTAAAACTTTATCGCCCTCGCGATGGCCGAACTGGTCGTTCACCTCTTTGAAATTGTTCATATCGATGAATACCGCGACTGTAATCAGGTTACAGTCCTGCTGTCTGCGGCGCTGTCCGGTTTCGCTGACGCAGTAGTCGATCAGCTTATCGAGTTTGGAACGGTTATACAGCCCCGTCAGCGGATCCCGTTCCGCGAGCTCCGATGAGAGCCGGTATGCCGCGGAGTTGGCGAACGCGATAGCCGCGAAATCCGCGATCGTCTGGAGTATCATCAGGTCGGCTTTCGTAAACGTCCGGGTGCTGTCATGCGGATTGATCACCTCCAGCACGCCGAATACCTGATTACGGAACGCCACCGGCACCGCGATGATGGATTTTGTCTCGTATCCCGTGGCCTTATCGACCTTATTCGAGAAACGGTTATCCTGCGCGGTATCCGGCACATAAATATACTGATTGGTTGCGGCAACCGTCCCGGCAATCCCCTCGTTCAACCGGAGCTGAATGTTTTTCACCGTATCGAACTCCACCCCCTGAGCAATCATAAAGAAAAGCTGATTGGACGCAGGGTCGAGCCGGAATAAGCTCCAGTTTTCCGGCTGAAAGAAAAATCGCACCTCCTTCATAATACCTTCGAGTATCTCGTTCAAATCGAGGGACGAAGTAATTAATTTCCCGATACTGGCATACAATTGAAATAACGGCGTCATTTCCGATTCATCGCAGGGCATGCATCCTCCAATATATTCAGATGTTCTAATAAATTCCTTCCGGCTGATTCGCTTGACAAGCGTACGGTTTCCCGCTACAATACTCTGCCGGCGGGTTTATATATATATTAATCATTTGTGGCTGCTCTTGAAAAGGAGGCACAGTATGATAAAAACAAACTCGTCAAAACAGAGTTTTCTCTTTTGCCCTTCGGGGCGCTTAAAAGAAACAATCCCCGCCGGCATTAATTAAAAGGAACGATTATGATTGACGAAGAACGGCTGGAACAACTGAAGCTTTTAATGGATGAGATACAGACTATGAGCTTTTTCCATGAAAAGCTTGAGAGAGTGGATGGGACTGCCAATGAAAACGACCTTGCCGAACTGCTTAAACTCATCCACGAGCAATGTTCCCGTATAGAAATAAAAATCAGAAAATTCAGAAAAGAGTATTAGCTTTTCTTCCCGTTCGCTTCTTCCTTCTTTTCCAGCAGACTCTCTAATTCCGCAATCCGCGCTTCCAGTTTCTCGGTTCTGACTTTTACTTCCTGTTCGAGATACTCCTTATGCTTTCGATTCTGCTCAAGCAGGTCGAGTTTTTCAAAAGCCTTCTGAAGCCGCTGATATAGCTCCTCGATATCGATCATCGGCTTGATGATATAGTCCCATGCCCCCAGTTCCATCGCCCTAAGCGCGTCCTTAACATCGTTCGATCCGGTTATCACAATAATCGGGAAATCGGGCTTCTGCCGGGTTATCGCCTCCATAACCTCAAATCCGTTCTTTCCCTCCATCCTGATATCGATCAGCGCGACATTCGGGGAGAAACGTTCGAAAAGCCTCATCCCCTCATCTCCGTTCGGAGCCGCGGCAACCATGAAATCCTTTGTAGTAAGAAACTTCGACACTACGTTCAGAACATTCGGCTCGTCGTCAATAACCAATATCTTCCTGTTGGATTCCATAAACTTTCCCTTACTGATTTTTTTAATTATAAATCCTTGCTCTGTAAATCTCAACTAATTCAGTGGGTGTTTTACAAAAATAATTTACGGTTTATTAGCAAAAAAAAACCGCCGTTTCCGGCGGTTTATTCTATGCTTCCTGTTTCGGCTCTTCGTTTTTAGTTCGGATATATTCTTCAAAATCTCCTTTTCCCTTCTCGTTCCAATAATTACGGAACTCCTTCCAATTCTCCCGCGACGACGGGAAATCCGAAAACGGGCCGTGGTCTCCTTTGTGCGGATGACGTTTTTTATCCCCGCCCTTGGGCGATCCGGGATTCCCGAATAGAATCTTCGCGATCAGAACCAATCCGAAGCCCTGCCAGTAGCCGATCACTTTCAGACCGAATACTTCCGGCATAATCCAGTTCCATAACAGCATCACCACCGCGCCGAATACCAGAGCGAACACAACCGCGAGCGCAATCCCGCCTATCACCATTCCGGCAATAGCCAGACCCTTCTGTAACGGCGACTTGCCCTGTAAAAACGGCGGGAAATGGTCGTCATTTCCGCAACAATCATCTTTCATAGTTTCCTCCTATTTTCCAGACTAATCTTTTATAAACACATTAAACGACTGGTCTTCCAGCATATCGTAACTTTTAATATACCGGAATCCGGCCTGCTCCATATTCTCCCGGATCGTCTCCGATGAAGTAAAATGACCGTGAACCTGAACTATCGCTTTTTTCGACGTGCCCAGGTGATCGATAATCACCAGCCTTCCGCCGGGTTTCAGGAATCTTCTCATATTTGCGAAGTACCCGACCGGGCTCCCGATATGATGGTAGGAGTTCCGGCTGAAAAAGAGATCGATGCTTTCCTCTTTCAGAGGGATATCCGCTCCCTCGATTAACACGGTTTCAATATTCGTATACCCGTTCTTTTTCGCTTGACCGGCGACATACTTCAGGTTCGAGGGCTCCACGTCCATCGCGTAAACTTTCCCCTCCGTTCCGGCCGCTCCCGCGAATTTCATGGCGAGGTATCCTCCACCGGAACCGATGTCGCCTATCGAAAGTCCCTTCAAGTCGCCTAATACATCCATGATCGCGGCGGGATTTCCGTTCTCCGCGCTATCGTTCCAATGATTTAATTTTATCCTATCGAACATTCTCTATCTCCCGGTGATTCTTTATTCGTAATACTCCGCCATCAGCTTACGGAGTTTTTTATTCGCGCGGTTCTTCCGCGCGAGAAGCGTCCCTATCGGCGTCCCCGAACTTTCCGCGACCTCGTGGAACTCCTTCCCCTCGAGTTCGGTCGCTATCCATATATCTCTCTGTTCGGCGGGGAGAGTCGCGATCGCCTGAAACAACGCGTTCCATATAACCTGGCTTTCATATGCCTGATAGACATCCCCCATCGGGTCGCCGAACCAGTCCTCCTCCTCTCCGCCGTCGTAGTCCTCCAATTCAGCCGACATCCCCCGCTTGCGGTGAAGGTCGATAATGTAATTATTGACGGAGCGATAGATATACCCGGCGATATTGCGGATGGGCGCGAGAAGGTCGAGTTTGCTGAAAAGGTTCAGCGAGACCTCCTGGAGCACGTCCTCCGGCTCGATATCCTGAATTAATCTATTCATCCGCTTGCGGATATATCCGAGAAGCCTCGGTTTTTCTAGCGCCAGCGTTTCGGTAAGTTCATCTTTCATATCACCCTCTATTGTAATCAACGATTATCAGGTATTTTTATTGCCGTTCCATAAAAAAATATACAAATTCCGCTGAATAATCCAATTATCCGGCAATATTTTTATTCTGCCGCAAATCCCGCATTCCCCATGAAAATAATTGCTATTTCATTATCAATCGTATAAAATATCAATCGATTTATCTACCGGAGGACGCTATGCCGGACAACCAGTTCTATGTCATTCTGCACGGGCACTTTTACCAGCCCCCGCGCGAGGATCCGTGGATCGACGAGATCGACCGTCAGCCCTCGGCTTTCCCCGATCACAACTGGAATGAACGAATTAACAAACAATGCTATGCCGCCAACGCCGCGTCGAGGGTAATCGACAATATGGGGCGTATCGACGAAATAATCAATAATTACCGATATGTCAGCTTTAACTTCGGGCCGACCCTGCTCGAATGGCTCCGCAAGTACGACCGTTATACCTACGATAAAATTATCGAGGCCGACCGGCTGAGCATGCAGGATAATAACGGGCACGGCAACGCGATCGCGCAGGTCTATAATCATATCATTATGCCGCTCGCCAGTAACGCCGATAAAATCACCCAGATCGAATGGGGCCTCAAGTACTTCGAGCGTCATTTCGGGAGAAAGTCCGAAAGTATCTGGCTCGCCGAGACCGCTATCAACGACGAAGTCGCGGAGTTCCTGATTCATTACGGAATCCGTTATGTTATCCTCTCGCCCACACAGGCCGAATCGGTCTGCCCGTTCAATAGCGACCAATGGCACAGCGTGGCGAATAATTCCATCGACCCGTCCAAACCCTATATATTGAAGGAAAAGAACGGCGAGCTCGCGGTATTCTTCTACTACGGAGGAATCGCCCATAAGCTCTCGTTCGAGCATCTTCTGCGGAAAGTCGAGTATATCCGCGGCGAACTGTTGGCGCATAACAATCCCGATAAACCCTTGCATATGATCAATGTCGCCACGGACGGGGAGACTTACGGGCATCACGAGCCGTTCGGGGATATGTGCCTCTCCCGCCTCATCAACGAGAACCGGAAGAACGAGGACTTTATCTTCACCAACTACGGCCGATTCCTCGAATTGAACCCGCCGCAGGATTTCGTGCGCCTCAAGGAAGGCAACGACGGACTGGGCACGGCATGGAGCTGCGCGCACGGGGTAGACCGTTGGCGGCGCGACTGCGGGTGTTCCAACGGCGGCGGCGAGGGATGGAACCAGAGCTGGCGCGAACCGTTCCGTAACGCGCTCGACTTCCTGCGCGACCGTCTTTTCGATACCGCCGAACGCGAACTTTCCAAGCTATTAAAAAATGTCTGGAACGCGCGTAACGAATATATTCATGTGGTGATGGCGGATATGGGCGGCGACCGCGCTCAGGCTGTCGACCGGTTTTTCGCAGAGCATTCCGCCCGGGAGCTGACGCCCTCCGACCGCACATTCGTCCTGCGCCTGATGGAATCCCTGCATAACGGGATGCTGATGTACACCAGCTGCGGGTGGTTTTTCGCCGAAATATCGGGAATCGAGACCGTGCAGGATATGCGTTACGCCGCGCGGGCTATCGAGCTCGCCGAGGACGTCCTGCCCGCCGATACCAAGAAACAGTTCCTCCACATCCTCGCCCGCGCGAAAAGCAATATCTCCGAGTTCCAGAACGGGAAATGGATCTACGAAAACTGGGTGGACAAATTCGCGTTCGACCATAAACGGATAGTCAACCAGTACCTGATCGGGCGGATTATGGTGAACGACCCGTTCCAGATCGGCGAAGCGCATCCGTACTATTTCTATACCCTGAAACTGCGCGATTATAAAACGGCCGTTAAGGACGGATGGCAAATCTATAAATTCGTCCTCGATTTCAACGATTCTCTGGTTCAGGAAGAATCGGAGTATATCGCCTATATATTCCGTAACGATAACAACTTCAGGACGTTCATAAAAAAATGCATCGATAACAGTCTGGTGGAATATCTCGATAAGATTATCGAGAAAGACAACGCGAGAACGATGATCAAGGACTTCGGCGACTGGTTCACGGACAGTTTCTCCCTGACCGATCTCAAGTACGATACGAAAGAAATTATCCTGAACCGGATATTCGAAAAAAGCCTTGCAACCCTTCATAAAAAGGTAATCAGCGTCGACCTGAAAATCGAGGACTATCTCGACGTGCTCAATCTGTTCCGCGAACTCCAGGTTGTGATGTCCGAGAAGGATCAGGTCGCGGTCAAGGAACTGCTGAATAATTATATCCTCAACGAACTCCACAAGCTGGAGGAGACCGGGATCGAGAACTACGATTTTACGAGCCTGATACGGATTATCCAGACCGCGAAACGCGCGAACCTCGATATCGATTATCAGGATATGGTGCCGCTGATCCGCAGTTCCGTATCGCGTCGTATGCATGCGGCGATAATAGAACTGAATAACGCCGAACTGAGACGCCTCGAACGGATCATCGACTTTACCAATATCGCCGGGATGGATTTCGAGAAATACGACATCCAGAACCTCCTGTACGATTACCTCGATATCCACGTGAGGGCATGGGAAAACGGCGACCCGAACCTGAACCGGGAGACGATGGCGCTTCTTTTCGGGATGGCCTCGAAATTCAATCTGGCGACCCACCGTTTCGAAAGCAGGGTTAAACATAAAGGATAGCGGTTAATAATTAATTTACTTATGGTCACTTCTAATAACCGCTTTTTGAATGCGACAAGGAGGCGACCATCGGTCGTGTAATAAAGAGTTTTTAGGAACCGCCCTTAAAGCAACGAAAATTTACTTCCTTATTTATTGACGTTTCACAGTAAATAAGTTACATTATTAGGGTACATATAATTAATATGCGAGGCGAATATGTCCGAATACGATGCGCGGTTGGAAAACGCTGCCAATCTATTTAAATCTGAAAATTTCGAAGATGCTGAAAATATCTTTCGTGAAATTTTAGAATCCCTTGAAAAAAATACCGAAAATAATCCTGTAAAAACCAGAGCCCTCATCGGTTTAGCAGGCTGCTTGCGCGAACAGTTGTTTTTCGACGAGGCAATCCCCTATTATGAAGAAGTCCTGAAAATCTCCGAAAACGATAAGGATGCGCTGATGGGTCTCGCGGACAGTTACCGCGGCCTCAAGCATTGGGACAAGGCGATGGATTACTGGAAGATGATTCTCGCTCAGGAACCGCAGGATTACCTTGTGATGACACGTATCGGCGACGCTTACCGTAAACGCGGCGACTTCGACAACGCCGAGCGTTATTATCTGATGTCACTCGATGTCAACCCCCGCAATAAATTCGCCCTCATGGGCATCGGCGACCTCTACTATAAAAACAAAAAGTACAACCGCGCCCTCGAATTCTGGAAGAAACTGCTGGAGATCAATCCCCGATTTATCAACATCCTTACTATGGTCGGTAATGTTTACCGTATCTGGAAACAGTTCGATAAATCGATCGAGTATTACCAGAAGGCGCTCGAGATCGACCGTAATAACTTTTACGCGCTCTACGGTATTGCCGATTCCCTCCGGGGTAAGGGCCGGTATAAGGACTCGCTCAAATACTGGCGCAAGATACTCCGTAACGAACCGGAGAACGAACGTATCCTCACCCGTCTCGGCGACTGTCTGATCCGTATCGGAAAGCATGCCGAGGCCGAAGAAACCTACCGTGTGGTACTTAAAAGCTCCTATAATAAATACGCGGTTATCGGATTGATACGCATCAAGCTCGACTCTAAGGATTACGATACCGCCATCGTCCTTAGCCGGGAATACCTGACCCGTTTCCCGAACGATCAGCGGGTAGTTCTCCTTCTCGCGAAGATTTATGAAGAATGGGGTCAGGGCGACAAAGCCCTTGAAGTTTTCGAAACGTACAATTCCGTATTCAAAGATAAGAAGGAGTTTATGTCCCGGCTTGCCTCTTCGACTATCGAGCACTTTAAAAGTTCTATTGAAGAACTGGACGAAGGCGAATAGGTACGGATATGCGGAATAAAATAATTGCCCTCATTTTGGGATTCCTCTTTTTACCGCTTCTCCTCCTCTACTCTATCAATCTGCCGAACAATGAAGTAATCCCTATTTATCCGGGATTCCAATTCTCGCTGACCTCCGATAAAAGCAACACCCTGAAAGTCAAGACGGCAATCGACCTCCCCGAGAACTTCGTCGATTATAAGAAATTCGACATGCTCTGGCAGGTACGTCTTACCTATAACGGTACTGAGTTTCAATGGATGCTCCGTTTCCGTGTCGAGAGGAACGGGGATATGTACCTCGAAGAAATATCCGACGATTATACGACCCGCGTCATCCCGTCCTCGTTAGACCCGCTATTCCCGCGCAATACGGTGCTGAATCGGCCGGTATCTCTGGGGAAAAACATCGCATGGGTAGTCACTAAGACTATCCCGTCAATCAAGCTCGGTAGTAAGACCTATACCGACGTGTTTCTAGCCGAACTTACCCTATCCGAAAAGAAAATCCTTTTCTATCTCGCTAAAAAGCGGGGGATTGTGGGTATCCAGATAGACGGTGAAACTTTCGCGCAGTAATCGGATATTTTGGGAGGGAGAGGGATGAAAATTCCTTCCGAACTGGAGAAACGTCTCCAACCGGTAGTCGACGTCTTTATACATAAGAAAAAATTCGAAGGCGCTATCGAAGCCTTATTATCCGTACAGAACAACTATCGCGATTTTCATATTATCGATTATTATCTCGGTATCTGCTATGTCAACCTGCTCGATTACGACCGCGGAGTCAGCTACCTGAACACGGTCAAACTCTCCAATCAGCTCTCGCCTATCCAGATCGTCCAAAGCAACCTGATTCTCGGGATGGTCTATACCCAGTTGAAGGAACTGGACAAGGCTGAGTCGGTGATCAAGTACGCGATCACGCTGAACCCGCAGAGCTCGATGGGGCATTCCGCTCTGGGGTATGTCTATTACCTCGCGAAACGATATCCCGACGCGATCCGCTTCTTCAAGCTCGCCATCGAGCTCGATCCGAACAACGCGGGCGCGCATAATAACCTCGGCTATACCTACGCGGAGATCGGCATCAATGTCAACGAATCGATGCGGGAGTGCCGGAAGGCGGTCGCCTTGAACCGCAACTCGGCGGCGTACCGTGACAGTCTGGGGTGGGCTTACTATGCGGCGGGACAGTATTCCGAGGCGGTGAAGGAATTGCAGAAGGCGCTCGAGCTGGATTCGAACAATCCCGCTATCGGCGAGCACCTGAAGGAAGCGATCCAGAAACGCGACCGCCATAAAAAGAAATAACCGCCCCGGCAGTCCACGATTTATATCAGCGGTTGCCGGGCGTAGCCGTTACACCCTTCCAACTAGCTATGCGGTTGCCGGGCGTAGCCGAGGCACACACCTATCTCTGAAATTCAAAGTATTCCCTGACGGCTTCGATCCCCATATTCACGATATCCACCGGCGGAGATTCGAGCGGGTTACCGCCGACCGCGAGGATATCGCACTTATCCATCTCGAAAAAACCGCGCTCGAGCTTTTCTATCTTGTTATCCCGCATATACAGTTCTTTCAGACCGGTGAGGCCTATGATACTCAACGGGGCTTTCGTTATCAGATTCCCGCTGAAGTCGAGCACTTCCAGTTGTTTCATATTCGCGAATATTTCCGGTAATAACTCGATACGGTTCGAGCTGAGCCGCAGGGTTTTCAGCTTACTGAGTTTCTGCAGAGACGCGGGTACGCCGGTTATCAGGTTATTCCCCAAATCGAGCTCGATGAGCTCGGTCAGGTTCTCGATCTCGGGCGGGATTTCCTCTATCTCGTTGCCGGCGAGGCTGAGCCTGCGAAGCTGGCGCATCTGAAGCGCCGCGCGCGGGAATTCTTCCAGACGGTTCGACGAGAGGTCGAGCTCGAATAGCCGGTTCAGCGCCTCGAATCCCTGCGGAAGCTGATGGATATTGTTATTGCCGAGGTCGAGGATCCGCAGGCCGGCCATCTGCGACATCTCCTTGGGGAGCTGCGAGATTTCGTTATTCGACGCGTGTATGCCCGCGAGGGCGGTGAGTTTCTGGAGTTCCGGCGTGATATGGGACAGGCGGTTCGACGAGATAAAAAGGATACGCAGTTTTGAGAGGTTTCCTATCTCGCGCGGCAGGTCGGCGAGACGGTTCCGCGAGAGGTACAGCACCGCTAGATTTTCGAGCCTGCCGATTTCGCCGGGAAGCCTGCCGATACGGTTATCGCCCGCGTAGAATTCCTCCAATCCAGTCAGCAACCCTATCTCCCGCGGGATATCGGTCAGGTCGTTCCGGTTGACATTGAGGTCTTTCAGCCCGGTAAGCGTAAAAACGTCGCGTTCCCAGCGCCTGAGATTCATCCCGCGTAAATCTAATGAAATTGCGCCATTCCTGACTTGTTCGATTTTTCCCGAAAGGTTCATCTTTCCCTCGTCAAACTTTCACCCTATTGTTTTTCGGAATTTTACCCCAAAACGTAAGAAAAGGATAATAAATCCGCCGATTTTTGGAACTATAACTAAAAATAGGGTAAAATAATAGACAAATTTTTTGGGATGGGAAATGCACGATTCGAACGGCCTCTCTTTATTTTCATCACCACCGCCCTCCGATCTGAAGTTCATCGTCGAAACCCTGAAAAACGCGGGCTTCGAGGCTTATCTCGTCGGCGGAGCGGTCAGGGATTTAATTCACCGGCAGGTGTATCATATCGAGCAAATCCCCGGGATGGATTTCGATTTCGCTACCGACGCCGCCCCCCAGAAAGTGATCGCGGTATTTTCCGGCAAACGGATTTTTACTATTCCCACCGGGCTCCAGCACGGCACGGTTACGGTCGTCCTCAACGGTAAAAACTACGAGATCACTACCTACCGTATCGACGGGGCTTATGCCGACGGGCGTCATCCCGATCATGTGCAATTCTCCTCGTCGCTGGAGGAAGACCTCGCGCGCCGCGACTTCACGGTCAACGCTATCGCTTACGATATCCTCGAATCCCGTATCGTCGATCCGTTCGGAGGAACAGACGATATCCGCGCAAAGGTCATCCGCACGGTCGGCGACCCGGAGGCGCGTTTCTCCGAGGACGCGCTCCGCCTGATGCGCGCGTGCCGGATCGCGGCATATATGGGCTATACTATCGACGAGCGCACGCTGAACGCCGTCCGCGATTGCGCGCCCAATATCAAGAAAGTTTCGCCGGAGCGGATACAGGAGGAGCTGATCAAGCTGATGAAGGCCGATACTCCCTCCACCGGACTGGAGTACCTCCGCGATACCGGGCTTCTCAGGCTGATACTGCCCGAGCTGACCGAGGGCGCAGACGTCGACCAGAACGAGTACCACCTCTACGACGTGTACCGTCATAATATATACGCGTGCGACGCCGTGCCTAAGGAGAAGCCTCTCCTCCGTATCGCGGCGCTCTTCCACGATATCGGCAAACCCCGTTCCAAGGACTACGCGCTTCGTATCGGTAACGGCAACGTGTTCTATAACCATGAAATCATCGGCGCGAAAATGGCGCATCATATCCTGAAACGCCTGCGCTTCTCCAATCACGCGTCGGCATATATCACCGATATGGTGAAGAATCATATGTTCTATTATACCGAGGAGTGGACGGACGGCGCGGTCAGGAGATTTCTGCGGAAGATTAACGGCGACCCCGAACTCCTGAACGACCTGTTCCTGCTGCGGAAGGCCGACCGTACCGCGAGCGGAGTGCGCAAGGGCGATACAAGTATCCTCGAACGTTTCCGCCGCCGTATCGAGGAAATCATGCAGAAGGATAACGCCCTCAAAGTTACCGACCTCGCGGTGGACGGATACGCTATTATGGAGAGTTTTAAAATCAAGCCGGGTAAGATTATCGGCGAACTGCTGAACCATATGCTGGAAAAAGTGCTCGATAATCCCGAACTGAATACGCGCGAGGAACTCCTGAAGATCGGCGGGGAATATCTCGAGCATCCCCCGCAGGCCTCGCCCCATGATGAAGTTGAAATACTTATATAGAGGAAACCAATGAAAATGTATCTGCGAATGACTTTTATAATAGCGGCCGCCATTTTTATGGGATGTACGGTCGAGGAACCCAAGTGGGTGGGATGGATGCGCGAACTGCAAACGACTATCGACGAGTACGGGGCTACCGCGAGCGCGCACCCGGAGGTTCTGCTCCCGGGGACGGTTTCCACCAATTCCGGCAATGCCGCCAAAAAGCTGAATACCCTCCGCGAGAAAATCCTGAAGATGCTCGCGGAGTACGACGATGTTATTAAGACGGTTTCCCCCGATCAGCAGGAGAAATTCAAAAACGGGTACGACCTCATGGCGCTGAGCGCGGAGAACACGTTATATCCGTGGCGGCGGTGGCTATCGTATTATAGTAAGATCACCTATGCGGTGGTCGCTACGGCGAATCATCCTGAAATACAAGACCAGTTCGACGCGGCATACCAGGAATGGAATTACCTCGAAGGGGTGATTGCCTCTATCGAACAGACCATCCCCGCGGTCGATAAACCGTTCTTTCTCGCATCGGTTCAATCCAATCGCGATGCGGTAAAAGCCACTATCAAGAAGAAATGATTTTATCATTGTTTTTTGTTAAAAATGACGATATATTAATATAACGAAGGAGGATGAGATGAAGAAGCGGAATGTAATCGTAAAAATATTCATGATTCTCACGGTCAGTTTCGGGATACTCTATGCGAGCGAATTAAAGGATATAACTTCCAACGATCTCGCAAAAAAAAGAAACACCCTCGAGGGTACTTTGGAATTAATCACCACCCTCCAGGCTAAACTCAAAGCAGAGCCCAACTCCTATGACGCATCGTGGCAGTATGCCGCAATATGCTATTTCTATGGGGATTATTATTTAAAAGACAATGAAAAAGATAAAAAAAAGAAATATTTCACTTTGTGTAAAGACGCGGCGGAAAACGCCGTTAAATTGAATCCCAAGGGCGCAGACGGGCATTACTGGCTCGGTATCGGTTTGGGGATGTCCGATGCGAACGGGATACTGGACAGTCTCTTTTTCGCCGACGATGTCGCGAACGAGATGACCAAAGTAATCGAGATGAATCCCGCCTACTTCCGCGGTACCCCGTGGATGGTGCGCGCCTCGGTATACGCGTTCGCTCCCGGATGGCCGCTGAGTGTCGGTGATACCGCAAAGGCCTATGCCGACGTCAAGATGGCGTTTAAGTACGGCGCAGACTACCGGGTGATGTACGTGCTTTATTGCAGAATACTGATACACAATTCCAAGTGGCCGGAGGCGATGAAGATTATCGAAAAGGGACTCGCGCTCCCATACGATAAGAATATTCCGGTCGAGGAAGACGCCGCTATCGCAAAGCTAAAAGACTATAAAATACAGGTACAAAAAGAATTAAAATAATTTCCCTCTTTCTTGCGTAATCGGGCTTTCATTGCTACAATATAGAAGGGAGGAAATATTTAGGGTATAAGGTTTGTGGAAAAAAATAACAAAAACAGCGACTTAACGGAAGAAAAGATCCGTTTACTGCGTGAGCGTTTAACGGATGAAAATTATATAAAAGGGGCTATTGAAAAAATAGCCGAAGATGTAAGTTCGGTAATTGTCCGGGATTCGAAGCCCAGGAAATAAGCCGTCGACTATTCTTTCAATCAACAAAACTTTTTTTCTTCCGATAATAAAATATAGTTACCGTATCAGGGGGCTTTTGCGGTGGGGGAATTTTTCCAGAATCTATCGCGGGTATTAATCAGACTCGATCTCATGAATAATCCGTACTTCCAGTTCTTTATAGTAATCGTAGTCGCTCTAATAGCGAGCAAGATTCTTGAAGGGACGGTCGCCGCGAAGAAGGATGAAACCTTTAAGGAGAATCCGGTATTCCGCGAACTGGTGGGGGGATATCTCACCCGGAATCTTTTAATAATATGGTTTCTCATAGGACTGTTGTTCGCGTTCGATTTACTACAGCTGGACTTCCGGTGGATGAATTCGATACAGTCGATCATTATCACCGTAGTACTGACGATCTGTTTTTTCCTCGCGAAAAAACTCATCAAGTCGATTTCGATTACCCTGCACGACAGTAAATCGAAGGCCACCAAAAGATTATTTCAGAATAAAAATATTATTAATCTGTTCAAACGGTTTTTAGAAGTGACGATGTTTATCCTGTTCGCGACCCTGATACTGGGGAGTTGGGGCATACAGGTCGCCCCTATCCTCGCGGGTCTGGGAATAGCGGGTATCGCGGTCGGATTGGCTCTGCAGGATTCGCTCGGACATATTTTCGGCGGCGTTTCCCTGATACTGGACAACACCTACAACGAAGGGGATTTCGTCGAGCTGGAAAACGGCCATATCGGGACGATTTATTCCATCGGATACCGCAGCTCCAAGATACTGACGCCCAGCAATGAAATCATCATCGTCCCGAACGGGGAATTTGCCAAGATGATGGTGAAGAACCTCTCGCGCCCCTCGCGTCTGTACCGTCTGAACCTTATCATTAACGCGGCGTATGGGAGCAGCCCCGAACATGTAAAAAAGGTGATATTATCGACTGCACTGGACACCGAGGGAGTTCTCGACGATCCCGAGGCGGTGGTGTTTTTTGAAAAGATGGACGCGTATTCGCTGAATTTCAGGCTGATAGTTTCAATCCAGAACCCGTTGGAACGACTGGTTGTTACCGATAGAATTTTAACCCGGATTACGGACATGTTTAAAAAGGAAAAGATACAAATACCGTTCCCGACTACTACAGTTCATATAGAAAAACAATAGGGGATATAAAGTTATGCGTAAACTATGGACCAAACAGGTGATTATTAACCTCGCCATCGTCATTTCCGTTTTTATCGGATTCGTACTTTTAGACATTAATCTCAGTAAGGCCAGCCCCAACCCGCCGCAGACGACCAACGCCCTGCCCGCTGCTGTAGTTGCCGACGCCGGCTCCCCGGAGTACAACTTCAAGAAAATCCCGCCGTTCGACTGGAACAAGGAGTATTATGTCGATCATAATATCCTGAACACCCAGACGAATTTCGAGAACGTGAAGGTGAATTCCAACGAGACTAAGACGCTCGCGTTTTACTCTTACCGGAAGGCGTACTACCGTTTCGAGGTGGAGAAGTTTATACTGAAGGGTAAAATCGATATCAAGCGGGTATATATTGTTATCACTAAGGACGGCAAAACGGTCAATCCTTATCTCGCCGCGCCCGAGGTGCGTTTCTGGAAGGAAGGTAATGACCTGGTGGCATACTGGTTCGCCGACTGGAAAACCCCCACCGGGAAATACGAAGCCGTGCTTCATTACGACGGGAAACCTGTCCTATCCAAGCAATTTCAGGTAATCAGCCGCCCTCCCTATAAATTCAACCGTACTATGAATTTCCTGACGCTCGAGTCGAATATCCCGATCTATAAATCCAGTAAGTATAATCATCTCGACGAGAAGGTCGGGTTCAAGGACCTCGTGCTGGACTGGATGAATTTCGGCGACCTCGACGGGTTCCTGATCCTTTCCGGCGAGACGGCGGGCTTCCCGAATAACGGTGTTACCCCCGAGAAGCCGTGGGAAAAATCCCCCCTCCTCAACCTCAAGGAACTCGGTACCGCCGTGCATGACGACGGTAAACTGGTCGGGGCTTATATTATGTGCTTCTACACCCCGGAGAACGGCTTCAAGAAGGCGGGGTATGCCCCGGCAAAGGGCGTAACCTACGACCAGAACGGCCAACTGGTGGTGCGGACATGGAAATTTACGTCATTTAAAGACCCCAAGCGTTATAAGGATATTGTCGAGCTCGCCGCCTATTTCAACACTTTGCCGTATGTGGATATGATCGGCTTCGATTTCATCCGTTTCGGCGAAAATGTGGGGTACGAGAATGCCGACGAATTCGTCCGCCAGATGAATATCCCCGTTCCGGTTGCGTGGGTTTATATGACCGAAGACCAGCAGGCGTTATGGCTGGGCGGGATGCTGAAAAAGAAGGGGAATATCAAGAAACAGTGGCAGCTTTGGAAGGCGCACAAGACAGCGGAATTTATTTATAAAGTCCGCACTGAGGCGCAGCTCACCAAGCCGGTATGGGCGTTCACACTCGGGTGGGAGCACGGCGAGGAGCACGGGCAGGATCCCGCGCTTCTGATGGATGCCGGCCTGATCGCGGATTTCCCGATGCTGTATGAGGCTACTCCCGACCAATTCGCGGGGTTGACCGTCAGTTGGAAGAAATACCTCAAGAAAGAGACCCTGAATTATATCCCCGGCAATCAGATCGACGCGAAACTGATGAAATCGGTGAAGGGATTGAACCCCATCGAGGAATACTATTACCGGCTGTCGAGCGCAGTAGATTTCGCGGAGTACCAGTCGAAAGGAGTCTTTATCCATGACATCGCGCGCGCGTTCTGGGGAAGGACGGGAGGATACTCCTATCACGAATGGCTGAACGCGGGATTGTCCGCGGCAAGCTACCTCCGCTGGAAAAAAGAGGAAATCCCGTTCATGGTAACTATCGATAAGAAGGATTTCCCCGGCGCGAAGGCCGCGGGCAGTATTACAGTCCCGGTGACCGTGCATTTTACCCCGTCGAAAATGAATCAGATTATCGGTAAAAAGTTTATTCTCGGCGGAGCGGGAATTTCTTTTACTCAAAAATTTGACATTACCTCGAAAACCAATGTAACATTATATATCAAAATAAATCCCAATCAGTCAGGAGCATATTATTTCGCGGTAAAGGGTATGATTCAAGGATATCCTTCCTTCTTTACATTTCGGTATCTCAACTTTAACGCAGTTCCTGCGGTTCCTGCAAAGGTTGCCGTATCGAAACCGGATAAAAAGATCGCACCCAAACAAAAGAAATAACGATTTGAACGGATATGGGATTGTTTTGGCGATATTACTCACCTTCGATTCGCTTTATAGAATGCCTAAGGGGAAATCTATCCATTGGGAAAACTCTTACCCGTTATCATTCTCAAATAAATGTTTTTATCAAGGAACGGAAGGTTTCCTTGTTTAATAATCAAATAGGAGCTACTTATGCCGGTTGGCAAAAGAAAAGTGAAACTTAAATCGGACGCCGATACCCTGAACGGGAACGGATTTTCCGACAATAATAACGAAAACGGCGGTAATGCGCTCTTCGAGGAGACGCAGGGTCAATATACCCCTCCTGTGGAGAAAACCCGTTCTTCTGACGACGACGAATTCGACGATACCCCTAAAAATAAACCCAATCCCGAAGAGGATGTATACGTCGGCACGCCTACCGATGAGATCGCGTTAAGCGCGCAGAAAAAGCCCCACCGTCACGAAACCCACATCCCGGGTCTCCCGTCGGAAGCGGAAGCCAAAGAAATTATCGAAAAAGTATTCCCCGGCGACAGTAAACTCTCCATCAACGAGCTGAAAAAGCTGTCGATCGTGGGATTATCCATTGTCGCGATGCACCTGAAGCTCGATAACTACGAGTCGATGCATACCCAGGAATTGATATACAGCATCCTCCGCAAGCACGCCGATAACGGCGGGGTTATCTACGGCGGCGGCACCCTTCAGGTGCTCGAGAACGGTTTCGGATTCCTGCGCTCCCAGCGTTATAACTACCTGTCCAGTCCCGACGATATTTATGTTTCGCCGTCGCAGATTTCCCTGTTCCGTCTGCGCACGGGCGACCATATAGAAGGCCAGATTCGTCCCCCGAAGAAGACCGAAGAAGAAAAGTTTTTTGCGCTTCTCCGCATTGAGCTGATAAACGATCTTTCTACCGACGAGTCCCGCAAGCGCACGCTCTTCGATAACCTCACCCCGCTCTTCCCCGACGAGGCCATCAAGCTGGAAGCCGAACCCGAAGAAGTCGCTATGCGCATGATGGACTTGTTCACCCCTATCGGTCTCGGACAACGCGGGCTGATCGTTTCCCCCCCGAAAGCGGGAAAGACCGTCCTCCTGAAAAAAATCGCAAACAGTATCACACGCAATATGCCCGACGTTAAACTGATCATCTTCCTGGTGGATGAACGCCCCGAGGAAGTCACCGATATGCAGCGTTCCGTAAAGGCCGAGGTCGTCAGTTCGACGTTCGACGAACCCGCTGTCAAGCATGTCGCCGTCGCCAATATGGTGCATGAGAAGGCCAAACGTCTGGTGGAATGCGGCTATGACGTGGTTATCCTGCTCGACTCGATTACCCGACTCGCCCGCGCGTATAATACCTGCGAGCCCCCCAGCGGGCGCGTGCTCTCCGGCGGTCTGGACGCCAACGCCCTGCATAAACCGAAAAAATTCTTCGGCGCCGCGCGTAATATCGAAGAAGGCGGAAGCCTCACGATTATCGCGACCGCGCTCATCGATACCGGAAGTAAGATGGACGAAGTCATCTACGAGGAATTCAAGGGCACCGGCAATATGGAAATCCACCTCGACCGCAACCTCTCGAATATCCGCGTCTATCCCGCGCTCGACCTGAAACTTTCCGGCACCCGCCGCGAGGACTTGCTCCAGTCGGTCTCGGTGCTCGAAAAGGCGCGTATGCTCCGCCGTATTTTCGCGGATATGTCTAACGAGGAAGTAATCGGCAAGCTCAAACAGGCGCTTTCTAAAACCGCGACCAACGAGGAATTCCTGAACAATATGCAGTACTTCGCTAAATAAGTACATTTCTTTGATACCGGCCGAAAAAGAAAAAATGCTCGCGGGCGGGCTTTATCACGCTTCCGACCCGCAATTATTGGAAGACAGGGCGCGCGCGCTCCGTTTAACCTATGAATTCAATCAATCCCATCCCGACGATCTGATAAAACGCGTTCAAATTCTGCGCTCGCTTTTCGGTAAACTCGGCGAGAATTTTGAGATACAACCCTCGTTCCGGTGCGACTACGGGTACAATATCCATATCGGCGATTATTTCCTTGCGAATTATAACTGCGTCATCCTCGACGTCTGCCGCGTGGATATCGGAAACCGCGTACTGTTCGGGCCGGGCGTGCAGATATACACCGCCGCCCACCCGCTCGACCCCGCCCTGCGCGCCTCGTCCATGGAGTTCGGCAAGCCCGTGAAAATCGGGGATAACGTCTGGATCGGCGGTGGGGCGATTGTCCTGCCCGGCGTGACTATCGGGGATAACTCCGTGATCGGCGCGGGAAGCGTGGTCGACAGGGATATCCCGGATAACGTAATCGCCGCCGGGAACCGTTGCAGAGTAATCGGCGAAATAGGAGATTAAAATGGAATGGCTGAATCCGCCCGCGCATTTTTCCGGGGATAACGGAGTTATCAAGATAACGACGCTTCCGAAGACCGACTTCTGGCGCGTCACGCATTACGATTTTACCAAGCAGAACGCCCATTTCTACCACCGTACTTTCGAGGGCGATTTCGAGATATCGGTGAAGGTTTCCGGGGCTTACCGCGATAATTACGATCAGGCGGGACTGATGATACTGGCGGACGACCTTAACTGGATCAAGGCGGGTATCGAATTTACGGACGGGATTCAGAATATCAGCGCGGTGATTACGCGGGAATTCTCGGACTGGTCGGTGCAGGCATTAAATAACGCCCCGGAATCGGTATGGTTTCGGATTATCCGCAGGAAAGAATCGGTCGAGGCCGCATATTCTATCGACGGGGAAAACTACTGTCTCTATCGTCTGGGATACCTTTCACTCAATCATGCGCTCAAAACGGGTATTTACGCCGCATCGCCGATGGGCGACGGTTTCCCGGTAACATTCGAGCAACTCAGTATTAACCCTTTATAACAGAAAGATTTATTTATACCCGCTCTTCGGCAGGCTGGTCTGTCCCATCAGCGCCAGGTCGATTTCACGCGCGCAATCGCGTCCTTCCATGATCGCCCATACGACAAGCGACTGGCCGCGATGCATATCGCCCGCGGAATAGACCTTATCCACCGATGTCTTGTAATCCGCCCCGGTCCTGACATTCCCGCGCTGGTCGTACTCGACCCCGAGCGCGTCGAGAAGCCCGTTATGCACGGGGCTGAGGAAGCCCATCGCGAGCACCACAATATCCGCGTCGATAGAAAATTCGCTGTCCGGGAGGTCCTGCATCTTCGGGGGTTTCCCCGGTTGCATATCCCAATGCACGCGCGCGCAATGAAGTTTCTTCACACTGCCGTCGCCGGTAAATTTCTTAGTGGTGACCTGCCACTCGCGGTTTCCGCCCTCCTCGTGGCTGGAAGTCGTCTTAAAGAGGCGCGGATAGTACGGCCACGGTTCGCTGCTGGCGCGCTGTTCCGGCAGTCTCGGGAGAAGCTCGAGCTGGATAACCTTCGCCGCGCCGAGACGGTGCGAGACCCCGATACAGTCGCTTCCGGTGTCACCCCCGCCGATGACGACGACGGTCTTTCCCTTCACGTCTATCAGTTCCTTCTCGGGAATTTTATCTCCCGCGATCCGGTGATTGAACTGGATGAGATAATCCATCGCGAAGTAAATGCCCTTGAGGCCGCGCCCTTCGATCGGGAGATCGCGTGGCTCGCGCGAACCGCCCGTGAGCGCTATCGCGTCGAACGAGCTCAGGAGATCCTTGACCTTCATATCGACGCCTACATTGACGCCGGGCTTAATGTTAATTCCTTCCGCCGCGAGGATATTGAGCCTGCGGTCGAGAATATTTTTATCGAGCTTGAAGTCGGGTATCCCGTAACGCAGGATGCCGCCGAGACGGTCGTCCTTCTCGAAAAGGGTGACCGTATGCCCGGCCTTGTTCAACTGGTCGGCGCACGCGATACCCGCGGGGCCGCTGCCGATAACCGCGACATTTTTTCCGGTACGCATAGCGGGAGGATTGGGCTTAATACAACCCATCTCAAACCCTTTCTCTATGATCGAAAGTTCGTTCTCGCGGATAGTGACCGGGTCGTCGTTGATCGAGAGCACGCATGAGTATTCGCACGGCGCGGGGCATACCCTTCCGGTGACCTCGGGAAGGTTATTCCGCGCTTGGAGCATATCGAGCGCCTGCTTCCATTTACCCCGGAATATCAGGTCGTTCCACTCGGGGATAATATTCCCTATCGGGCATCCCCAATGGCAGAAGGGAGTCCCGCAGTCCATACACCGGGACGCCTGCTCGGTCGATTGTGAATCCCCGCGCAGAGGCGTGACCTCGCTCGCGTCGCTCAGCCGTTCGCCGACCGGTCTATATTCGGTATCCTTGCGGGATACTTTTAAAAAGCCCATGATATCACCCATCGAGAGCCTCCGCTAATCCAAGTTTTCGGGTCGTTTTTAACGCTTCCATCTTCACGCGTTTATATTCTATCGGCATAACTTTTATAAATTTCTTGAGTTCGTCCGTCAGGTTATCGAGGACATGTTTCGCGAGCGGGCTATTGGTGTACTGGTAATGATTGCGGACGAGACTATTGATATTCTGCACATCTTCCTCGTCCAGTTCCTCGAACTCCACCATTCCCATATTGCACTTGCTCCTGAAGTCGCCGTTGACGTCGCGGACATACGCGATACCGCCGGACATACCCGCGGCAAAATTGCGCCCGGTCGGCCCGAGGATGACAGCGATACCGCCGGTCATATACTCGCATCCGTGGTCGCCCACACCCTCCACTACGGCAAGGATGCCGGAGTTGCGGATACAGAAACGTTCGCCCGCGCGCCCGCGGATGTATGCTTCCCCGCGTATCGCGCCGTAGAACGACGTATTCCCGATAATAATATTATCCTCGGCGACATAATCGGTCTTTTTATCGGGATAGACGATTATCCTTCCGCCGAATAACCCTTTACCGAGGTAATCGTTCGTCATACCTTCCACCTCGAACGTCACGCCCTTCACGAGGAACGCGCCGAAGCTCTGCCCGGCATATCCCTTAAATTTGATATGGATAGTCTCTTCCGGGAGGCATCGTTCGCCGAAACGCCGGCATATCTCGCCGGAAAGCATCGCGCCGACCGTACGATTCGTGTTGGAGATCGGCAACTCCGCGCATATCGGTTTCTCCTCCAGTATCGCGGGCTGGCATATCTCGATCAATTCGCGGTCGAGCACATTCCCTATTTTATGTACTTGATTCGTAGTTTTATAGACGCCTACTTCGCGCGGCACATCGGGGCGGAAAAGTATCCGCGAGAAATCGATCTGGCGCGTCTTATCGTCCAGTAAATCCTCGTTTACTTCGAGCATATCCGTGCGCCCGATCATCTCGTTCAATGTACGGAAGCCCAGCTCCGCCATAATCTCACGCAGGTCGTCGGCGACATAGTTAAAATAATGCACCAGCCATTCCGGGCGGCCCTTGAAGCGGTTCTTGAGGATTTCATTCTGGGTCGCCACACCCACGGAGCAGTTGTTCAAGTGGCAGTGCCGGAGCATGATGCATCCCATAATAATCAGCGCGGCGGTACTGAAGCCGTACTCCTCAGCGCCGAGCATCGCCGCGATAGCGAGATCGCGCCCGGTACGCATCTGCCCGTCCGTCTGGAGACGCACCCTGCTTCGGATATCGTTCAGCACAAGGGTTTGGTGTGTCTCGGAGATGCCGAGCTCCCACGGCAATCCGGCGTGTTTCACCGAACTGAGCGGCGACGCGCCCGTACCGCCGTCCCCGCCGGATATCAGGATCATATCGGCGTGCCCTTTCGCGACACCCGCCGCGATCGTGCCTACCCCGACTTCCGATACCAGTTTTACGCTGATACGGGCTTTGGGATTCGTATTCTTGAGGTCGAAGATGAGCTGTGCCAAGTCTTCGATCGAGTAAATATCGTGATGCGGCGGCGGGGAGATCAATGTCACCCCGGGCGTAGTATAACGGGTCTTCGCGATCACCGCGCTGACCTTGTGCCCCGGAAGCTGTCCGCCCTCGCCGGGTTTCGCGCCCTGAGCGATCTTTATCTGTAGTTCCTCGGCGTTAATCAGGTAATGAGTGGTCACCCCGAAACGTCCCGACGCGACCTGCTTAATTTTCGAGCAGCGCGAGTCGCCGTTTGGTATAGGCGCGAAACGCTCCGGGTCTTCGCCGCCCTCGCCCGTGTTCGACATACCGCCGATACGGTTCAGCGCGATCGCCATAGTCTCATGCGCGCCCCGGCTGATCGATCCGAAACTCATCGCGCCGGTCACGAACCGTTTGAAGATTTCCTCTTTCGGTTCGACCTCGTCGAGCGATATTTTTTTGCCCGGCTTGAATTTCAGGAGACTCCGCAGAGTCGTGGGCTGGCCGCTCTGGTCGTTGATCCTTGCCGCGAATTCGCGGTATTTCGACTGGTCGCCCGAACGCACCGCGTCCTGAAGGAGGGCGATAGTGACCGGGTTCCAGAGGTGAAACTCCCCGTCCTTCCGCCACTGGTACAACCCGCCCGCCGGAAGAAATTCCGTCCATAGGCCGGGATTTTTCGGGAAACCCTGATCGTGCAGGTCGATGATATTTTTCTGGATATTGACGAACTTCACCCCGCCGATACGGGTGGCGGTATGGGTGAAACAGCGGTCGACCACTTCGGGATGCACGCCGAGCGCCTCGAAAATCTGCGCCCCTTTATAGCTCTGCAGCGTGGAAATCCCCATCTTCGACATTACTTTATAGATACCGTGATTGATCGCGTCGATATAATTATACTGCGCTTTCTTCCATTCGACATTAAGGGAACCCTCGTCAATCATAAACCGGAGGATATCATAAATCAGATAGGGATTGATCGCGTCCGCCCCGAAGCCGAATAATACGCAGAAATGATGGACTTCACGGGGTTCTGCGCTCTCGAGGACTATCCCGATCCGGGTGCGGAGAGCCTTGCGGATGAGGTGCTGGTGCACCGCGCCTACCGCCGCAAGTGCTGGAAGCGCTGCGTTTTCCTGATTCACTCCGCGGTCGCTGAGTATAACAAAAGTATACCCCTCCTCGATAGCCTTTTCCGATTCGTCGCATATCCTGTCCAGCGCGTTCATAAACCCGTTTTTAGCATGCACATCGAATAAAAGAGAAATCGTTTTGGTCTTCATCCCCTTCGCGCTGATAGAACGGATATTCTCGAGACTCTCGTTGGTAAGTACCGGCTCCTTGATATGAAGCCGTTTCGCCTGCCCGGGCGTCTCGTCGAGGATATTCCCCTCGGGACCCGTCATCACCTGATAGCTCATCACCAATTCCTCGCGTATCGGGTCGATAGGAGGATTGGTGACCTGCGCGAACAATTGCTTGAAGTAGGTATAGAGCAGATGCGGCTTCTTCGAGAGCACGGCGTGCGGGGTATCGTTCCCCATCGAGCCGGTCGGTTCCTTCCCGGTCTCCGCCATGGGGCCGATCAGCACGCGGAGGTCTTCGCGGGAGTACCCGAACGCCTTCATCAGCGCGAGAACTCCTTCGCTTTCCTTCTTCGTGTCGGTCTTGTTATCGAGTTTATCGAGTTCGACCAAATTATCGGCGAGCCATTTACCGTAGGGCGCCTGCGCGGCCATCGTATCCTTGATCTCCTGATCGTCGACAATTCTCCCTGCCTCGGTATCGATAAAGAATATCTTACCGGGTTCGAGACGGCCGGACTTCAGGATATTTTCAGGTTCGATGTCGAGCACGCCGACTTCCGACGCCATTATCACGCGGTCGTCCTTAGTGACTATATACCGCGACGGGCGAAGGCCGTTACGGTCGAGCACCGCGCCTATCTTCACGCCGTCGGTAAACGACATGGACGCGGGGCCGTCCCACGGCTCGCTCAGGCAGCTATGGTACTTATAGAAATCTTTATGCTTGGGATTCATCAGTTCGTTCTGTTCCCACGCGGCGGGAATCAGCATCATAATCGCATGCGGAAGGGAGCGCCCGCTCAGGACAAGGAGTTCGAACACCCTGTCGATAGTCGCGGAATCGCTTAGCCCGTCCACCACAATGGGCTTGATCTTATCCACATCCTTGCCCCACACCTCGCTGGATAAAAGACCTTCGCGGGCGCGCGTCCAGTTGATATTCCCGCGAAGCGTGTTGATCTCGCCGTTATGCGCGAGATAGCGGAACGGCTGCGCCAAATCCCAGCTCGGGAACGTGTTCGTACTGTAACGGGAATGCACCATACAGATAGCGGATTCTATCGATTCATCCTTCAGTTCGATGAAAAATTCCGATATCTGGCCGGACATCGCCATCCCTTTATAGGAGAAGGTCCGTGAAGAAAGATTCGGCATATAGAAGGCTTTTTTATGTTTCAATGTGGAATTGGCAACTTCATTTTCAATTCTTTTTCTAATAATATACAGCTTGCGTTCGAAGGCGAGCGCGTCCCTGATATCCTTCGATTTCCCGATAAATACCTGCTCGAAATCAGGCATCGATTTCCGGGCGGTAGCGCCGATAGCGGACGGATCGATAGGCACCTCGCGCCATCCGAGAAGGGTCTGCCCTTCCTCTTCGATAATCGTTTCTATATTCGATTTGCAGAATTTTTTTTCCATCTCATGATTGGGGAGGAATACCATCCCCGTACCGTAGTCTCCCTCGGCGGGAAGTTTTATCTCGTTTTCTTTGCATACCTTCTGGAAGAACTTATGCGGAATCTGTATCAGGATACCCGCGCCGTCGCCGGTCTCAGGGTCCGCGCCGACCGCGCCGCGATGCTCCATGCGGAATAATACCTGGAGGCCGTCTTTAACTATCTGATTCGATTTGCGTCCTTTTATATCAACCACGAATCCTACGCCACAGGAATCGTGCTCAAAAGCGGGGTCATATAATCCCATTTTCGGGATTCGTTCGTTCCACATCCTATCCTCCAAATCTTTGTTTCCACTCATGCGGTATACCCATAATTATAATGGGTTATATTTTAGCATATCTTAATAATTCTATCAATAAAATTTATTCCCTAGGAACAAAATAGAACGTTTTTCCATCATCCGTCAGAGACAAAAAGCAGGAGAAAGGACGAACCTTTCTCCTGCGAATTATGCGGTAAAACCGTTCGATTACATATCGAAGTAAAGGAAAAACTCGTAGGGATGCGGCCTTGAATCTACCGCGCGAACTTCTTCCTTGATCTTATATTCAATCCATGTCTCGATAACATCCTTAGTGAACACATCGCCCTTGAGAAGGAACTGGTGATCGTTAGCAAGGTTGTTCAACGCTTCCTCGAGAGAACCGGGAAGGTTTCTTACCTTCGCCTGCTCTTCCGGCGGGAGGTCGTAGATGTTCTTATCAAGCGGCTCGCCCGGATCGATCTTGTTCTGGATACCGTCGAGACCGGCCATCAGCATGGCGGAAAATGCCAAATACGGGTTAGCAGTCGCGTCAGGAGTACGGAACTCGATACGTTTCGCCTTCGGGTTCTCCGAGTACACGGGGATACGGATAGCGGCGCTGCGGTTACGCGCGGAGTATGCGAGCTTGATAGGCGCTTCGAAACCGGGCACGAGTCTCTTATAGGAGTTCATGCTGGGGTTTGTCAGAGCAACCAGAGCGGGGGCATGCTTCAGGATACCGCCAATGTACCACAGGCCTTCCTGAGTCATTCCGGCATACTTATCGCCCGCGAAAAGGTTCTTTCCGCCCTTCCAAATGGACTGGTGGACATGCATACCGGTACCGTTGTCGCCGTAGATCGGCTTGGGCATAAAGGTAACAGTTTTACCGTTCTTGATAGCGGTATTCTTCAGGACATACTTGTACATTAATGTCCAGTCGGCCATCTTGACAATCTCATTAAAGCGCATATCGATTTCAGCCTGTCCGGCTGTCGCGACTTCATGATGCTGGGCTTCGATTTCGATACCGACCTTCTGGAGATAATCCACCATCTCGGAGCGGAGATCCATCTGGCTATCGGTCGGAGGCACAGGGAAATATCCCTCTTTGTGACGGACTTTATATCCCAAGTTACCGCCCTCTTCGACACGCCCGGTATTCCAAACCGCCTCGTCTGAATCGACAAAGAAGAATCCGCCGCTCGGACCGTATCCGAAACGGATATCGTCGAAGACGAAGAATTCCAACTCAGGGCCGAAGAAAGCCGTATCGCCGATACCAGTAGACTTCAAATACTCCGCGGCTTTCTTCGCGATATGACGCGGGTCGCGGGTATATTTCGCCTTGGTTCCCGGTATTGCGATATCCGCGATCATAACCAGCGTCGGATATTTGGTAAACGGATCCATAAAAGCCGTATTAGGGTCAGGCATGAGAAGCATATCGGATTCGTTAATCGCCTGCCATCCGCGGATCGAAGAACCGTCAAAACCTAAACCGTCCGAAAAGACACTTTCGTCCTGGAACTGTGAAACGGGATAGGTACAATGCTGCCACATTCCCGGAAAATCCATAAAGCGAATATCCACTTGGAATATTCCTTCTTTTTTGATTTTCTCGATTATTCCCTTAGCATCCATTAATAAACCTCCAAACTTTTTATATTATTATGCAATCTTCGTACCAAAATGTAAAGTATTCTAAAAACATCATATTTCTTTATATAATATAGATATATCGTTTCAGTGATAATTTTCCTTAAAATATTATTTGATTATATTTTATTCATGCCTTATAATATTGAGTATTATTTAATCATTCCCGGGGGAATCGAAATGGAAAAGAGAGAGAAGGACGTCCAAAAAGACGGGGCATATATCCTGAATCTGGAGAATCAGATTAAACGTCTGAAACTGATTCAATATCTCCTCGATACGATGAACTCATCGAAAAATCCGAACGAACTATTGGAAAAACTCCTCGACCAGTGTATCGCCATGACCGGGGCATCTTCCGGTTCTATTATGCTCAAGGAACCCGATTCCGACGAGCTGAAGATCGTCTTTCACCGAAATCTTGACGAACGTATCCTGCAAAAAACCGTCATCATGGTCGGCGAGGGAGTAACCGGTTTTGTCGTGCAGGAGGGGCTTCCCAAGCTCGTGAACGACGTCGATCTCGAACCGAAGTATATCCCGGTGCGTAAAGACATCCAATCCGAGTTAGCTGTCCCCCTCAATATACAGGGATCGATCCGCGGGGTGCTGAACGTCGATTCCGATCACAAGAACGCATTCACCGAGAGCGACATCGAACTGATGCAGACCGCCGCGCATCAGGCCGCGCAGATTCTCAGCCGGAACATGATGACTAAAGAACTCGAGAACAAAATACAGCTTCAGCAGATACTCATCGATATCTCCAATGAGGTTGAAAAGATTTCCGAGCTTCGCGACGCATTCGACCTCGTGATGAAGAAACTCACCGATAATTTAAAAATCCATCGCGGTATGCTCGTCCTCTTCGATACCGAGGACATCAATCAGCTTTCCGTGGTCACCGCCTACAATCTTACCGAAGATGAGATGTCACGCGGGGTTTACAAGGTCGGCGAGGGCGTGATCGGTAAGGTAGTCGCGACTCATACACCTATCGCTATTCCCGATATTAACAGGGACAAGGATTTCCTCAACAGGATGCGCATCAAGCGTGAAAAACATATCCCTATTTCGTTTATCGCTATCCCGATTAATATCGAGGGGATGACGTCGGGCGTACTGGCGGTGGAGAAGGAATTCGAGAGCGCCAACACGTTGAGCGACGAGACAAATTTCATCTACCTCATCGGTAAATTCATCGCGAACAAGGTGCGCGCATTCCAGAGGCTATCGGAAGAACGGCAGACGCTTCTCGATGAGAATCTTCAACTAAAAAAAGAACTGTATAAAAACTACGGGCTGAATAATTTTATCGGGAAAAATATCAAGATGGTGGAAGTGTTCGATATGGTCAAGCTGGTTGCCGACAGTCAGTCCTCCATACTGGTGCGCGGAGAGAGCGGTACCGGAAAAGAACTGATCGCGCGTGCATTGCATTATAACAGTTCCCGCCGCGAACAGCCGTTTATCAGCGTGAACTGCGCCGCGATACCCGAGCACCTACTCGAATCCGAACTGTTCGGATATAAAAAGGGCGCGTTCACCGGCGCGACCGCCGACCGCAAGGGAAAATTTATTCTGGCGAACAACGGCACTATTTTCCTCGACGAGATCGGCGATATGCCCCTTCCTCTTCAGGGGAAACTCCTCCGCGTCATACAGGAGCGCGAGGTCGAGCCTATCGGCAGCGAAACCAAGGTCAAGGTCGATATCCGTATCCTGTCCGCGACTAATAAAAATCTTCAGCTCTTGATAAAAGAGGAAAAGTTCCGCGAGGATTTATTCTACCGCCTGAATGTGATTGAAATCGGCATCCCGCCCCTCCGCGACCGGAAGGACGATATTCCCCTTCTGGTCAGCCATTTTAAGTCTAAATACGCGAAGGTAAATAACCGGAAGATCGACGCTATTTCGCCGGAGGCGTTGCGGGTGCTTCAATCCTACAATTGGCCGGGTAACGTGCGCGAACTGGAAAATATTATCGAACGCGCCGTATTGTTATGCAAGACCGGGGTTATCGAGCCTGCAAATCTCCCCTCGTATATCGCGGAGACCGAGCACTCGCAGGTCAGCGATATCAGTATCGGTAAATGGATCGACGGCTATATCAAGAATGTCGCGTATGAAGGAAAGGTTTTCTCGGAAATCGTGGGTTATATCGAGAAGGAGCTTCTATCGCGGGCTCTGCTCTTTAATAATCGAAACAAGGTGAAGACCGCGGATTTCCTCGGAATTAACCGGAACACCCTGCGGTTTAAGATGAGGGACTACGGGATCAAACTCTAACCCTTGCTCTGTTTTTGAGTTTTCTTCGCGCGCTTATCGGACAGCATCAGCTCGTCCGCCTGCTGAATAAGCAGGTTTATATCGCGGGAGTTTTTCTCGTCGTTCATGGAAACCCCGCAGCTCGCGGCAAGGTTATATTCCCTGTTCGCGGAACGGTTATGATATTCGAGGTTCTCGTTGAATCGCTTTTTTACCACATCGGGGGTGAATTTTGCCGACGGTATCATAAACACCGCGAATTCGTCCCCGCCCATCCTCGCCACCACATCCATATTGCGGAATGTTTTTATCAGTATCAGCGCCATATCGCGGAGCGCGTTATCCCCCTGATTGTGCCCTAATGTATCGTTGATCCATTTCATATTATCGAGGTCGGTATAGAATACCATCGTCGGGATATCCGACTGCCGCGCCTGGGCGAGCTTATGCTCCGCGAGGATATCGAACCCCCGCCGGTTGTATAGTCCGGTCAATTCGTCCCTCAGCACGAATTCGCTGAGCGCCTCCTCGACCTTATCCAGCGTCGTATTATCGCGGGTGATACAGCCCATCATATAACCCTTTCCCGTCTGTATCGGGAATACCATCTCCTGCACGATACGGCGGCTCCCGTCGGGACGTTTGATCTCGTACTGGATGGGCTGGTTCTCGCCGGATAGCTTCCCCTCCTCCAGATTGATGAGAAGGGTATCCCGTACCTTTTCGCCCACAGTCGCGGTATAATCCTCGCTGGGGGACAGGCTTTCGTGAATATTCCAGTACTTTTTACCCAGCGCATCGGGCGCGGATATCCCGGTGATATTTTCCTCGCCGGAATTCCACTCGATTACCACTCCTTCCTCGTCCACAATGACGATGCCGTCTATCGCATTCTCGAAAAACGAGCGGAACTGCGCGCATTCTTCGATGCGTAATTGCATTTCTTTTTGTTTGTTGATTGACAGGATATAAAAAATAATGATTACTATCAGCGCAATTCCCAGCGCGATACTGAAACTAACAGCGAAAATCAAGCCGCCGCCCATTCGACATCCTTTTCGACTCCCGGAAGGGATTATTTATACGTAACCTTTGCCCCTTTCGACTCTGAGAGAATATCGGTGGTTTCAAGGTAGAGATTGAAGTACTTTATTTTCGCGATACCGAAATTGAACTCCAAATCCTGCAAGACCCGCTGCTGTATCCGCTCGGAGAATCTTACAAAATCGTTCTTTTCATCGGCGTCTATCCAGAGATTGATCCCTACCATATTATCTTTTTGTATATCGATCCGCGCTTCGCAATGATGTACGCCGCCCAATCCCGAAACCGTATCCCGGATGAACATCTCGACCGCGCCCCGTCCGAGAAAGACGCTTCCCTTCTCGCCATGAACCGAAAGGTATTCAGACGAGAGACGCGAGAATAAACGGAACGCGAGAATCACTACCGGGATACATACCAGAACTCCCGCCGCGATTCCGAGAAATTGAAAGATCGGTATCCCCGTCTTTCCCGCGAACAGCTCCTCCAGGTTAGTGCCGGGATAGTAACTCATAAACACCCGGTAGAGGAGTATGCCTATCAGTACGGATATCCCGATGTAGAAATAGAGGAAAATCAGGCTAAATCTTTGCAGCAGCTTCTTTTTCATCGAAGATATCCTTCACGTTCATTTCGAGCGATTTCACGTTTACCCGCGTCAGTTTGAGAAGGTTGTCGCGGATTTCCTGCGACGCCTTCTCGACCGTCTTGATGACGTCCGCGCCGTAACGCACGTCCACATCCGCGGCAATATCCACCGACGACGACCCGGCATAGTTCATCTTCAGGGGTGAACTTACCAGCCTTATCGGCATCCGCCTCACATGGAGTCTCATGTCGGGGTTGCGCGATATAGTATGCCGGACCATGCTTTCCAGTCCGTACTTATCGACATTAACGCGGTTTCTCAAACGGGTCTCCTATCTAGAACTTAAAATCTTCCAAAAATTTCGTCGTATATTCGCCGCTTTTGTATACCTTGTTATCCATCACCTTCTGGTGGAACGGGATGGTGGTCTTGATGCCCTCGATACGGAATTCGTCCAAAGCACGCTTCATACGCGCGATAGCTTCCTCGCGGTTCTTACCCCATGTCAGCAGTTTCGCGACAAGGGAATCATAGAATTTTGGAATTTCATATCCGGCATACACATGCGAATCGATACGTACTCCGGGGCCGCCCGGGAAGTGCAGGGTGCTGATAGTGCCCGGCGTGGGCATAAAGTTCATATGCGGGTCTTCGGCGTTGATGCGGCATTCGATCGCGTGATTGCGGAAAACAACGTCGTCCTGGGTGAACGAGAGTTTCTCGCCCATCGCGACACGTATCTGTTCCTTGAGGATATCCAGCCCGGTCGCGAGCTCGGTCACGCAGTGCTCGACCTGGATACGGGTATTGACTTCCATGAAGTAGAATTTTCCGCCCTCGAACAGGAACTCCATCGTCCCTACCCCGGTATACCCGACATGCTTGACTCCCTTGACGCAGGCCGCGCCGATTTCCGCGCGGGTCTTGGGGTCGAGTACGGGACTGGGGGATTCTTCTATCAGTTTCTGGTGACGGCGCTGGATAGAACAGTCGCGCTCGCCCAGATGAACGACATTACCGTGGTTATCGGCGATAAACTGGATTTCGATATGGCGAGGATTTTCGAGATACTTCTCGACATATACGTCGGGGTTGCCGAACGCGGTCTTGGCCTCGCCCTGCGCGATCGGGATGATCTTACGCAGTTCGTCGTGACTCCACGCGACGCGCATACCCTTTCCGCCGCCGCCCGCCGTCGCTTTTACGATCACGGGGTAGTTCACTTCCTGGGCAAAATTGACCGCTTCCTCGACATCTGTGATAATCCCGGTACCGGGAGTGATCGGGACGTTAACTTCCAGCATCGTCTTACGCGCCGTAGCCTTATCGCCGAGAAGGTCGATTACCTCCGGCTTAGGGCCGATAAACGTAATTTTATGCTCGGCGCAGATGCGCGCGAATTTCGAATTTTCCGCGAGGAACCCGTACCCCGGATGGATCGCGTCGGCTCCGCTGATCTCGGCCGCGCTGATGATCGCGGGAATCTTCAGGTACGATTCCGGCGAAGGCGCTGGTCCGATACAGATGTCCTGGTCGGCAAGCTTGGTATGCAGAGACGTTTCATCCGCTTCGGAATGAATCGCGACAGTCGGTATCTCCAGTTCTTTCGCGGCGCGGATTACACGTACCGCGATCTCGCCTCTGTTGGCAATTAATATTTTACGAAACATCGCGCCCTCCTATTTCTCAAAACGCATGATCGGCTGACCGTATTCTATCGGCTGGCCTTCTTCGATTAAGATTTCCTTCACCTTCCCTTCGTCATCCGCGACCACGTCCTGCATTATCCCTAACACACGGACATGCGCGATAATATCGCCCTTCTTCACGGTGTCGCGAAGCTTGATGTAGTATTCCCCGGTCTTGGTGTTCAGACGGGTAAAAAATCCCACCCATTTCGAACGGAGCTCAAAGACGCTGTCAGACGAATCTTTCGCCTGCGCGCCGTCCGTACCGGTCTGCGCGGGTGCGGTAGGAACCGCCGCGGGAGCCGCCTTTACGGGCGCGGGCTTACCGCCCATCACCATCCGCAGGCGACCTTCGGGTGTCTCAATCTCGATCTCGCCCACATCCGAAGTTTTGAATATATCCTGAATCTCTTTCATATCTTTCACGTTAAACATAATCCACCTCCAACGTTTTTATCCGTTACTTTACACGCTCAATATAGCGGTCGTCACGGGTATCGACTTTTATTTTTTCACCTTTCTGGACAAAAAGCGGAACCAGCACCATCGCCCCGGTCTCGAGGGTGGCGGGTTTGGTACCCCCGGATACCGTATCCCCGCGCAGGCCGGGGTCGGTCTCGACTATCTCCAGTTCGACGAACATCGGGGGTTCGACCAGTATGACTTCCCCGTCATATATATGAAGCGTACAGATCATTTCATCCTTGAGGTACTTCTGGTCTTCGGCTAACGTTGTCGAAGGAATATGGTGCTGATCGAACGTTTCGGTATCCATGAATACGTAGCTGTTGTCGCTTTCTTTATAAAGAAGCTGCGCGGCTTTTTTCTCGACATACGCCTCTTCGAACGAATCGCTGCCGCGGAACGTTTTTTCCATGACTGTGCCGCGAATAATATTTTTCAGACGGGTGCGCATGACCGCGCCGCCCTTACCGGGCTTATGATTCTGCGACCAGAGCACGAGGTATAATTCCCCGTCCATCTTGATCACATTTCCTTTACGGATATCCGTGTAAAACATCTATTCCTCCTAGTTTTTTACAAATCATAAGACGTATGGGTCAGTACTTCCGCGCCGTCTTTTCTCACGGCGACCACGTCCTCAAGACGGACGCCGCCCTTACCGGGAAGATATATCCCCGGTTCGACCGTAAACACCATCCCCTCGCTGAGAACCGTCTCGGAGTTCGTGGTGATACGCGGAGCCTCGTGAATCTCCATCCCCACCCCATGCCCCGTGGAATGCGTGAAGAAGGCGCCGTATCCCGCCCTGTCGATCACATCGAACGCGGCCATATGCACCAGCTTCGCGGGAATACCCGGGCGTATCGCTCTCTGGGCGGCTTTTAACGCTTCCAGAACGATGCGGTGGATTTTATCAAATTCCGAGCCTAATATTTTACCAAAATATAAGCATCTTGTAAAGTCCGAGCAGTATCCGTCTTTAAGAATCCCGAAATCGAACAGTACAATCTCGTTCTTTTCGATTTTTTTCATACTCGCGAGCCCGTGGGGGAGCGCGGAACGCGGCCCGGAGGCGCAAATCGTATCGAACGACATCTTTTCAGCGCCCTGTATCCGCAGGTAATGCTCCAACATCGCGGCGGTCTCGATCTCCGTTTTGCCCTCTTCGACATTGCGGAGGATATAATGATAACCGAGCTCGGTAATACGGATATTGCGCCGGATAGTCTCGATCTCGATCTCGTCCTTTATCATCCGCATCTCACGGATCACCTCGCAGTACTTGAAGCGGATTTCGGGGATATCCCCCTCTATTTTCCGCATCATCGAGACCCTGACGTCGTCGGGGTTGAGAAGCAGAGTCTGGATAGTATGACCGGAAATCAATTCCGCGAGCACCTTAGTCAGCGAATTCCCCGGCGATACTTCCATCAGGTAACCGTTGACCTGCGTTTCCTCACGGTACTGCTGGGTAAACCTGCCGTCGGTGATAAAATACAGCTCGTCGCCTGTTATGAGGCAATAGGCGCTATCCCCGGTGAATCCGGTCAGATAACCGACGTCCTCCGGCAGAATCGCGAACAGGGCTTCGTTCGCCTTCAATTGTTTCCGCACATTTTCCAAACGCAGTTCAAATCGATTCATATTTCGCCTTACGCGTTATTTTTCACCGGACAGCGAGGCCTTCTCATTAGAGAGTTTGGTTTCCTCATCATGGAGAAGTGTCGAATAATAGTTCAGATCGTTGTCCAGACCCGCGAGCGCCTGATTGGTTAGATAAGAATTTTTGTATATCTCAATCAGAACTTCGTACTTTTTATTAATCTCCTCTAGCAGGCTGTCCAACCCCTCGATTTCCGCTATCAGATCGAGTTCCTGCTGAGAAGGAACATATTCCTTCGCCGGGATTTTATCGGGCTGTTTGACGGGGATGACCTGCTTATTGGTATTCTCCGCGACTAACGCCTGATTGGTGTTCGTGGCGGCGGCCACTTTTTCCTCTATTTTATTCTCGAGCGTCTTTTCAATAGTTTTATCCGATACGACGAGATTCTCGATATAATTCATTTTGAATGATTTCTGGGCGATGACTTCCTGGGAATTGTTATTCACAGTCCCGGTCGCCTTCACGCTGACGTTAAAATTCCCGCCGATACTGCCGCATGTCAGATGCCAAAGCCCCTTCTTAGACTCACCCGCCCCGACCTTCACAAAATCGATCGTATCCTTCTCGCCCTCCGCGAGGCTGAATCCCTTGGGGAAAGTTATCTGGAGGGTCATCTTATCGAGCGCGGTCTTCGAGGTGTTCTTGATATCGACCGAAACCGATACGGGAGGAGCAGCCGGTTCCGCGGGGATACTGATGCTCATCGCGAGATCCTGCGAGGAGAACATGGTCGCGCCGTATAAACCGTAAATAGTACTGATATACATCATTTCATTCGGGCCCAATTCGACAGGCTCGTAGTATAACGCGATCGCGCTATCGTAATGCCCCGTCCCGACCCGTTTGAACTCCTTGGTGGAGTCGATAACAAAGTCCCAGAGGTTGTCATATAGCCTGTCCCATGAAGAAAATACGACTTTATCCGGGGTCGTCACGCCGAAACCCTTGAGGATACCCTGAGTCTTGATCAGGGGGTTGTCGAACGAATCGAACGAGTACCAGTAGGCGGGGATACTCTCACGGTAAAATTGCGCTTCGTGCGAAATATCGCCGAGTTCGGGGAGACTGAACGCCGCGCCGTCCTTATCGCCGAGGTACGTGTCCAGCATAATTCGCAGGCCGACCTTCGTATTGACGGGGTTCTCGTTCTTAATACGGTACAGCACTCTCATGCAGTCCATATTTCCGGTGCTGGGGCCTTTGACAATCTCCACTTCCTGGATAAATACAACGCCCTTGACCGACCATTCGGTAATAATCTTAGTTCCCACCACTTCGGCGCGTTTACGGAAATACCCGTCGGGCGAGCCGAAAATAAACGGTTCGTCGTTGATATAAACCGTGGTCAGGCTGGTAGGGGGCACTTTTTCATAAAGCAATTGCACATTATCGTCATTGGGGTTTTCAGGGTCGCCCTTGAGCGTCGTCATAATATAACGCCCGGTATTGTCGTCCACCCCTATTTTTACGAACTCGTTCTTTACTTCGAACACCTTCGCGTAAATCGCGCTCCCGAATAATATCAGGGCGGAAACTATATAAAAACGCAGTAATGTTTTCATTGGGCGCTCCTCTGCTCTTTAATCTGGACTAAGAGCGAAATTTTCTCGGCCTTAATCTCGAGCAGTCTCTGTTTAATCAGCAGGAGTTCGGATATTTTTTCGAGTAATTGTTTCTCTTTGGCGAGTTTCTGGTTCTTCTGCTTCAACGTATCCACCTCGGAGATGATCGTCTCGACTTTTTTATTCTGCTCGGACTCCTCGGTAATAATCGATTGAAGTTTGTCGATAAAAGCGCGGATATCGTACGCGAGAGCCGTATCGGGATATTTATTCAGGATGAGTTCCATCGTATTCAGAGAGACATGGAAATCCTTCAGTCCCATATACCCCCGGGCGAGCCAGTAGAGCGCGTTATCCCCGAGATTGTCCTTATCGCCGTACTTCGAGATATAATCGTTGAGAACCGTTATACCCTCGCTGTAGTTTTTATCGAGCACGAGCGTCCGGCCGAGTTTATAAAGGGCTTTGGTGTAGATTTCCGAATCCTGGTAGCTCTGCACTACGATGCGATAGTTTTCTATCGCCTGAACGTAGTTTTTCTGCATGAAATAGGCGTCGCCGAGGAAGTAATAACTCCTCGCCTGATAGCGTACCAGCGTACTTTTGGATTCCTGCGCGATCTCCGTAATGGAAATAACTGTTTTCAGACCGGTCATCGCCTCCGAAAGATCGTTATCAGCCAGCGCTTTTACCGCCTTCAGGTATATATCCCGAACTTCCGTAATTTCAATTGGGTAGAGCTGCACTGCAATTAAAAGAAATGCGACGAGAATGTACCGCTTTTTCATAAGCACCTCACCAAACTTTCAGCAATATTATAGTACTAATGTAACTCTTTTTCAAGTATATTGATTAAAGCGCGAAGCCCCCACTCGTAAGAATCCGCCCCGAAACCCGCGATTACCCCCGCGGCAATGTCCGATAGGTATGAATGATGCCGGAATTCCTCACGTTTGTAGATATTCGTCAGATGCACCTCGACAAACGGGATACCCACCGCGAGGATGGCGTCCCGTATCGCGATAGACGTATGGGTGTACGCGCCTGCGTTAATGATTATCCCGGAGGCGGAAATCCCCTCGCTCTGGATATAGTTCACGATGTCGCCTTCCGAATTGGACTGGAAGTGCGGGGCCGTATAGCCCAGATCGGCGGCGATCTTTTTTACGCTCCCGACTATATCGTCAAGATTACGGGAGCCGTATTTATCCGGTTCCCGCGTGCCGAGCATATTGAGATTTGGCCCGTTGATAATCAGTATCCTTCGCGTCTTACCATCCATCGCTCTTTCCTGCCTTCGGGGCGATCGCCCCTGTATTGGGACCGTTCTCTATCACAAACCATTTATATCCTTCGACCGCTTCCGTTCCGGGAATCCCCGTCTTTTGAAGGGTGAAAATGCCCTGCGCCTTCGAGTAATACGCCTGGGTGATTTTCGCTGTACTTTCCTTCGATAGATTGCCTATCACGATAAAGTTCTTATGATTCGGCTGATCGCTCATAAATTTCGCTATCCATCCGTAGCCGTCATATTCCCGCGAGATGATCACAATATGGGTATTTCTATATTCTATATAGTAATAACCGTCCTTTCCGGGCGAGATATTCTTCCCGTCGTAGTGGAGAGCGAACGCCGGGATAATAATAGTCGACGAGAGGAGCGCGGAATTGTTCCGGTAGAACTGTTCGAATTCCCCCGCGCTCATACTGTCCTTATCGGACATGAGTATCATAAAGTTCGGCGCGTTCTGCGCCTCAATCTTCTGGTCGGTTATCTTGGTAATCCCGAATGTAAACTGGAACACGTTGCCGTAAGGAACTGTCTTTATCGACGAGATTTTCTGGAGAGTCTGGGATTCCGTCTGGAGCTCAAAACGGTACACCGCGCTTTCCTCGAGCTGCTGGAACGCCATCTGGTGGAACGCGCTCAGATTGTTGTCTTTCCGCACCCAGTCGATATCCCCGACCATACTGAAAAAGACGACGGTTTTTTTAGGGCTCGCGGTAAAATAATTCAAGGTGACCGACTGCATATCGTTGCCGATCGGGAGGAAGAACGGGCCGAACTCCACCGGGAGCTTGGATGCGTCCGGGGAGGGGGTATCGTACTCCGGGGCGATCTTGCCGTCATCCATCTGGACAGCTCCCGAACCGGTTATATCGTTCATTATCCACCCGCTTTTTATCACGGCTGCCCCGCTTTGGCCGCATGAGGCCGTCAGTACGGCGGACAGCATGAATATGAAAATCTTACCCATAGGTTTCTCCTGAAAAAATATTTCTGAGGGCGGTTTTAAAAATCCCGCGTAATTCCCGGTTTCCGCAAACCGGGGGCTAATCGGATGATCCGCCGGACGGACGATGTTTCACGCGGAAATGCGGCGTTTTTTTAAAAAGCCCTATATTAATATCGGTTCGTCAGTTAAAAAATTGAAAAATCGGGGGAAATACTTATTTCTATTGACAAAAATTCATTTTATTCCTAAAGTATTATTACAGTATTGAGGACAGTACTGCCGATAAATCCAAATAGCATATTACAGGAGGAGTTCTATGGCCGCGGGTAAAAAAAGTTTCAGATGGAGATATTTTATCGATAAGCCCTTCCAGCTCAGGTTTATCGCGAGATTCGCAATACTTATCTTATTGGGTATGATTTTATCCCTCGCCATGATATTAATCACCAATCTGAATAAGTATACAAGCCCAATTTTCTTCCAGGCGAAAAACACGGAAAATATGGAAAAAATTGTCGCATCCGTCGATTCCCTGAATTCGCTACTCGCGAAACTTCAAGCGGGTGATATCTCGGAGATCGTCGTTGTCGCAATGAGCGACGGTTATAAGACCAACGAGCTAAAAATTACCGACAAAATGAAGGAAGCGGTGTCAGGTTTAGCCTCCACTACTCTCGCGGGCATCAGCGGTAATGAAATAGACAGCATCAATAAAAACATCGCCGTACTGGAAGCCAACCATTCCGACGCTAACGCTATGAACGAGATCAGAAAATCCCTGGACGCTATGATTGCACAGGGAATTTACAACGAAGCCTCCAACTATGTACAGGCAGTCAAGAGCGACCCGATCGGGGCGATTATCCTTTCCATCAACCTGGGTAAATCCTATAACCTGTTCGACCTATATCTCTTCCCGATTGTCGGAGTGAGCATACTTTACCTTGCCCTGATCATCGTATTCGGCTTGTTTATTTCCCATAAAATGGCCGGGCCCGTTTACCGTATTAAAAAGACCTTATTGGAAGCAGTCGACGGGAATGTCGACGTCACCAAGATTCATTTCCGCCTGAGAAAGGGCGACGAACTGAAAGAACTGGTGGACGCATTGAACGGTTTTATCGCGAAGATCAATAAGAAGTAGATTCTCCTTTCTTAGATAAAGGCTGTCCATCCCGGACAGCCTTTTTTTTATCCCCGGAACCTTACCCAAAGCGATCTATTATCATACCGAATTAAGGAATATAACAGACTGCTCCTCGCAGTGACATAAAATAGTAAGAATTGCCGCTTCGTCAGCAGCCCCGATAGCTGAACCTTTTCGCGGGTTGACTTTTTTCAATTTTGTATTATCATTTATTCGTACTTGGAAAGATTTTTGCTAAAAGCGTACCGAGGTATAGAATGCGTTTGGAGATTACACAAACCCAGAAACAGATCATTTCTCCCGTGATTATGCAGACTCTCGAACTTCTCCAGATTCCCGCTATAGAACTGACCGAGAAACTGGAAGAAGAGGCTGAGGCGAATCCCATCCTCGAACTGGAATACCCCGCGGGTAAGGGCGAAGAATCCGCCGGGGTCGACGAGGAGGTCGAGAACACGTTTCAGGATTCCAGCGATAACGGGTATGACGCGCCGTCCCCAAAAAAGAACGATTTCCGCGATTATAATAATAAGTCCTATATAGAAAATATGTCCGTCGAAACGGTCAATATCTACGACCACCTGATGGAGCAGATACAGTTTCTGATCTTTACCCCGCTTGAGATCGAGATCGCGGGTATCATCATCACCAGTCTCGACGACCGCGGATTTCTATCCATCCCGCCGGAGACACTCACGATACCCGATAAATTTACCGTTGCCGAATTCGAGAGCGTCCGCCAGCGCATCCTGCGTCTCGATCCGTTGGGTATCGCCTCGAAAGACCTCTACGAATACCTCCTCATCCAGATCGAGGAGCGTTACGGAAAACGCAGCCTTGAGTACCGGATTATGCTGCGCTATGTCGACCTTCTCGAAAAGAAGATGTACAGTAAAATCGCGAAAAAGATGAATATCAAGTTCGAGGACGTGGTCGCGGCGGTGGAGAGCATAAAAAAGCTCAATGTTTCCCCGGCGTTGGAATTCTCACGCGATACCGTGCGTTACGTAGTCCCCGACGCCCGTGTCGAGGTCAAGGAGAACAAGATACAGGTTGTCCTCAACGACGAATATATCCCGAATATCAAGCTCAATAAATACTACCTCGATATCTACACCAGCGCGAAGGACCGTACGACCAAGGGGTTCCTGAAAGAAAATATCGACCGGGCGAAGATACTGATCGAGAACCTGAAATCGCGAAAGGAAATTATCTTTAAGGTCATCCTGAAAATTGTGGAAAAACAGCGCGATTTCTTTCTCAAAGGCGTACAGTATCAAGTTCCTTTAAAATTAAAAGATATTGCCGATGAATTAAGTATCCACGAATCGACGGTAAGCCGCGCGATCAAGGAGAAATATATCCAGACCGACCGGGGAATTATCTGCCTGAAGCAGTTTTTCTCGACCCAGGTCGGAAACGATGACGTTTCGTCCAAGAGCATCAAGGAGATACTGAAAAGGATCGTGGAAGCCGAGGATAAGGATTCACCCCTCAGCGATGATAAGATTGTCAGACTGCTGAAAAACCGCGGGATGAAACTTTCGCGCAGAACAGTAGCTAAGTATCGTTCGGAATTAAACATCCCCGCCGCTTTTTTGCGGCGTAACCCGTTATAAGGGGGAAACAATGGACCGGTTGAGAGAGATATTAGAAAACGATCAGGCAAACGAACTGGAACGAAACGCTGGAAATTCCATAGATGGCGACTATGATAATGAAGTCGAGGTATTCGCGTTCTCGGTCGAACAGGCTCTGCAGAACGCCTCCGAGGCGCTCGGTACCAGCATCGTCAATCTGGAATACGAAATAATGGAAAAAGGTACGAACGGTATCTTCGGCTTCTATAAAAAACCCTACCGGATACTGGTTCGTAAGACATCTTCGATGGACACTACCCATATTATGGGCGGCTTGCAAACCGATTTCGACGCGCATAATGCAGTTCTCCAGAATCAGGACGGCATGTTCAAGGTGCAGGTACGAAAAGCAGGTGTTATGCTGAAGGTTACCGCTCCCAAGGGTGAGGGTAAGCCGGTCGATTTTGCCGCGATCATCGGAAATCTCCAGCGTAGGGAAATTAACAACGCCGACCAGAACGCGATTAAAAAAACGCTCGCCCGGGCTTCCGGGGACTGGGTGCGCATCGGGGACTATATCCCCTCGCCGAACGACAGTATTGTCCAGATGCAGATCGCTCCCGACGAAATGAAGGCGTTCGTCACGATCACCAAACCGGAAAAATTCGGGCGTGTTCCCGAATCTGAAGAAATCATTTCATTACTGAAAGGAAAAAACGTTCATTACGGCTTCAAGGAAAACGTCATCAAGGACTCGATCGATAACGAATTATTCAATATGCCGATACTGGTCGCCGAGGGCGATATGCCGATAGAAGGGAAAGACGCCGAGATTCGGTATCATTTCAAGACCGCCAACGACGAGGTGAAATTCGCGGTCGCGGACGACGGAAGCGTCGACTTCCATAAGCTGGACATTATCCAGAGCGTCGTGGTGGGCCAGGTTCTCGCGACTAAGGTACCCGGCGAAAAAGGAAAGGCCGGCCGTACGATAACCGGGAGAATTATCCCCGCCCGCGACGGACGCGACGTAAAACTGATACCCGGCACAAACACCCAGCCCTCGCCGGATAATATGCAGATTGTTTCCACCATCAACGGGCACGTCAATTTTAAGAACGGACGCGTCAATGTGGAAGAGGTATGGGAGGTCACCGGGGATGTGGATATGACGACGGGCGATATCAATTATCCGGGTACGGTCATCATCTACGGTAACGTCAACGATACGTTCAAGGTTTATTCCGGCGGGAATATAGAGATAAAAGGTAATGTCGGTAAGGCGGAGGTAGTCGCCGAAGGGGATATTATCGTCCGGCAGGGTATACAGGGCAAGGACGAAGCGAAAATCACCTGCGGTGGCGAACTATACGCCCGTTTTATCGAACGTTGCAATATCAAGACAGAGGGCGATATTTTTGTCACCGAGGTTATTCTTCACTGTCATGTTGACTGCAAAAGCAATATCTACGTATCCGGGGGTAAGCGTTCTCAGATAGCGGGCGGGCATGTACGCGCGCTCAAGGAAATCAACGCGAAATTCCTCGGCGCGGAAGCCTATACGGAAACGCTTCTCGAAGCGGGTATCGATCCGGACGCGGAAGATAAGCTGATCGAAGTTATCAGACGGCGCGACGAGCTGTCGAAGGAACTTTCCGAGATCGGGAAACAGTTGAACAATCTCTCCATGATGATGGCGTCGGGCCCGCTTCCTCCGGGTAAGGAAGAAACCTACCAGATGCTCTCCGTCAAGAATATCGAATTTAAGGAAGAGTTGAACGCTCTTTCCGAGCAGGCCGAGGAACTACAGAAGTATCTGGAATCGCTGGGTAAAGACGCCAAGATCAGCGCGTCGAAAACCACCTACCCCGGCGTAAAGATAAAAATCAAGAATCTCACTCTGCCGATTAAGACGGAATTTAAATTCGTCACCTTCTATAAAGAAGGCGCCGATATTCGTTATGTGCCGTATGAAAAACCGAAAGAGATTGACGAGAAGCTTTTAGCTATGTCTAAAAGAAAGATTTAATATATTTCCCTTTTTTTTATATTTAAGCTAAAATATAATATGTTTAATGATAAGAGGGTGCTCTAAGAATGGAACCGGATATCAAAGAACTTATTGAATCTGCAAAGCCATACATCGAAGATAAACTGCTTCAAACACGTAAGAAATTCGAATTAGTAGTAGCATCCTTATCGGACGCAAAAAAGAAAAGCGAACTACTCGAAAGTATCAGGGAAGTCGAACGCGACATTAAAAAACTCCACGCCGGATTATTTAACGAAAAAGACCTGACCAAGTATAAGCTGGATAAGAACGACCTGAAGAACAATCTTTCCGGCGTATCCACTGAAAAGGGTATCGGCGAATATAAAATTCTCCGCAATATACCGATAGTTAATCTGAATCAGCATTCGTTCAATCAGGAAATAAACGCGCTTTGGAGCTACATGCAATTTTTTGAGAAAGAGTACCTCGGGCTCCTCAGCGAACAGAACCTTCGTTTGGACTACGGCCACGCTTACCAGCGCGATAAGTTTTACACCTCCTTCAATGAAACCAACCGTTTCATCCAGAGGTACGGCGAACTTCTCGAGCAGATAGAAGACGCTTCCATCCGGGGAAATAAGGACTATCGCGAACGGCTGGTTTCCATTCAGGGAAAGCAGTACCGCGATGTGATACTCCGTTCCGGTAAATTTCTGCATAGTCTGGACGGTTTTATAGAAAGTATATTCGAAGCCGAGAGTAATGGGGAAAGGGTGTTATTGGATCCCGAGAAAACGGTGTCTATCAGCGGAAATCAGGCCAGTATCGAGGGATTGACCTCGAAGGACGCACTTCTGGATTTAAACCGTTTTGTCAAGGAGTTTATCGATTTTCTCAAGATACCCGAGATTAAAAAAATAGAGGACGAATAATGGCAACACCTAATACCCCCGCAAGAACAGTCAACCTGATCGGCGAAAAATCGTTTTTCGAAGGCCGTTTCCTGGTAAACGGGACTATCCAGATAAACGGAAAATTCGAGGGACAAATCCTTAAAGTAGACACGATTCAGGTCGGTCGTACCGGTAAAGTAAAGACGGATATAGTCGCTTCGTCCATTGTGGTCGAAGGCGTGGTAGTCGGGAATATCAAGGCGCATACCCGCGTCATGCTGCTTCCTACCGCCCGTATGCTGGGCGATATTCATACGCCCGAACTGATTATCCACAACGGGGTTATCCTCGAAGGGAAGTGCCATATCAGTACGGATATGACCCAGCCCGCGCACGACACTATTCTCAAACTTTACAATAGTGAAGACTAAGGTACTACTGACACTCGGCGACCCGAATAGTATCTCCCCTGAAGTATGCGTAAAGTCTCTCACCAAACTTTCACCCGAACAACTCAGCCGCCTGATCGTCATCGGCGATTCAAGCACGATTGACCGTTATTTCCCCCCGGCGTTAGCATCATCCCTGCGATTTGAAATAATCGACCCGTCCGCATCCGGCATCGGTTTCCGTCTGTCTCCCGGCACACCCGATCCGTCGGCGGGAGCGATGTCATTCCTCTTCCTGCGCAGGGCTGTGGAACTGCTCCAATCCGGGAAAGCATCGTACCTGGTGACCGCCCCCGTGTCCAAATCGCTGATCGTACGTTCCGGCCTTCCCGGTACGGCCAACTTCCGGGGTCATACCGATTACCTCGCCGAATCGTTCGGGATTACCTCATACAGCATGATGTTCCACTCCCCCGATTTAAAGGTTATCCTCGCGACCATCCATACCCCGTTAAAAAAAGTCCCCGCGGAATTATCCGCCGAAAAGATAGATATCGCGTTGAAAAACGCCCTGCTCTACTATAACATGATGAGAGTGAAGGATTTCCGAATCGCGGTCTGCGGGCTGAACCCCCATGCCGGAGAATCGGGACTGCTGGGCGGCGAGGACTCGGAAATTATCGCGCCTGTGGTCGAAAGTTACCGCGCTAAGGGCTACAATATCGAGGGGCCGCTTCCCGCCGATACGGTGTTTTTCCACGCCTACCGCGGGAAGTACGATATGGTAATCGCGATGTACCACGATCAGGGACTCGCGCCGTTCAAGATGCTGCACTTTATCGACGGGGTCAACATCACGCTGGGACTCCCGTTCCTGCGGACATCGCCCGATCACGGGACGGCGTTCGATATCGCCGGGAAGAATATTGCCGATGAAACCAGTATGGATCAATCGATAGATTTTATATTTAAGGCGGACGAATCATGGAAAAAACACACCCCGCGATAGGGAGATTTTTTTCGGCGATAGGAAGGTTCTTTCAGAGACTTTGGCAGTATATCGAAATCATCTATAAAAAATTCAACGACGATCTTTGTTTTCAGGGCGCATCCGCGCTTTCGTTCAATACGGTTTTATCGTTAGTGCCGCTGTTCACCCTTGTCCTCGCGATTATCACATCGATGCAGGCGTTTCAGGGCGTGGAAAACAATATCAAGCAATTCATCTTCGACCGGTTTATCCCCGAACAGGCGCAGGTGATCGAAAACTATATCGAGGAGTTTTCGAGGAACCTGCAGGCGATGAATATCATCAGCATTATCGGCGTACTTCTGGCGGGAGTATTTCTGCTGGTATCGCTCGAGAACTTCCTGAACAAGATATGGAAGGTGAAAAAACAGCGCGGGTTTATCCGCTCGATTATCAATTACTGGACAGTACTTACGCTCGGGCCGATCTTTCTCGGCGGGTCGTTCTATATCACCGAGTTGATGAAGCAGTACGCATTGATTCACCCGTTCCTCACTGGCATCACCGCGTTTATCACCTCCTATTCCCTGAATACCGCGCTGATGTTTCTGATGTATTACGTCATGCCGTTCCATAAGGTAAAAATCCGCGCGGCTCTGGGGGGAGCGTTATTCTCGGGATTCTGTTATGAAATTCTCCGCACCTATTTCGGCGAAATTCCCGCGAAGCTGAATTATGATAAAATCTACGGGGCGGTCGCTATCCTGCCGATTTTCCTGTTCTGGATCTACCTGATCTGGATTACCATCCTGATCGGGGCGGAGATCGCCTACTTCATTCAGTACCCGCCCTCGCTTAATAAAAAATTCTTCTCAAATTCGAATATTTTTATCGTGGAGCTTTCTGTTTTCTTTTATATTGTGCGCAACTATCTGGAGGACGGGATAAAGCTGGAAAAAGAAAACCTGTCTATGAAGCTTTCCGACTTCGATCCTGAAATGATCCGGCGGGCATTGGATACCCTCTCCGAACGTTCGCTGATACTGTTAACCGACGAACGGGGTTATATCCCCTATTCCGAGCCGGTTAAACAGAACCTCGGGGCGATCATCGGCGCTATCCTCGGGATACGCGAAATCCCTGTCTCTGAGATGACCGGCATCCCCGAGTACCGGCAGGTACTGAACGACCTGAATACCATTATTGAAAAGCATTTCCATGAGGATATTTTTAAGCTGTTAGACAAGGAAACCCGTCCCGCGGTAACCGGATAAAAACATTTCGATTCAAAGTTGACTAATAAAACATTTAGGTTATAATATATTTAAAAGGCAAGCTCAGGAGGAAACAGAATGGAATGGTTAGTGATTACTATCGCAGCGATTTTCCTGATTATTTTACTGTCCAGTCTTAAAATCATTAGGGAATACGAACGTCTCGTCGTATTTCGTTTCGGACGCTTTTTTAAGGTAAAAGGGCCGGGGTTTGTAGTGATTATTCCCGGGGTCGATCAGGTAACCAAGATCGCCACCCGTACGGTAACCATGGACGTACCGCCGCAGGATGTTATCACACGTGATAATGTCTCGGTATCCGTCAACGCGGTTGTATATTTCCGTGTTATCTTTCCTGAAAAAGCTATTATCGAGGTACAGGATTTCCAGTATGCCACATCCCAGATGGCGCAGACTATTCTCCGCAGCGTAGTGGGCGAATTCGATCTGGACGGACTACTTTCCCAGCGCGAATCGATCAATGAAAAGCTCGAGGTGCTTCTCGACCTTGCGACTGACCCGTGGGGTATCAAGGTTTCCGCGGTGGAGATCAAGCATGTCGACCTGCCCGAAGAGATGAAGCGCGCGATGGCTCGTCAGGCTGAAGCCGAGAGAGAAAGACGCGCGAAAATAATCGCCGCAAGCGGCGAATTGGAAGCGTCCCAGAAACTGCTGGAAGCCGCGCAAAAAATGGCTTTGGAACCGGTAACTATTCAACTGCGCTACCTCCAGACTCTCAACGAGATCTCGGCGGAAAACGCTACAACGATCGTTTTCCCGATTCCTATTGATATGTTCAAGATATTCCAGAAATAAAACTCACTCGAAGGCAGGGCTATGCCCTGCCTTCATTTAAAAACTTATGGCAATAAAAATATATTCAAATCAATAAGATTGTCCTGTTAAGGATACACCCATTTATGCCGATTTTATAATAGTAATGTTTTTTCAAGCGAGGGTCTTGCCATGGAAGGGTATAAGAATTACAGGGAAATTGAGATTGAGACTGCGAGCGGATTGAAGCTGGTTGTTATGCTCTATGCAGGCGCGATAAAATTCCTCAATCTCGCGATTGACGGTATCAATGAAAGGAAGCTCGATATCGCTAATAACAATATTATTAAGGTTCAGGATATTATCTCGGAACTCATCACCTCATTGAATTTTGAGGCCGGTGAAATCGCCCATAATCTTTATAGTCTGTATGTCTATATAAACCGCAGACTACTGGAAGCCAATCTGCAAAAAAACAGTGAAATTCTTCTGGAAGCGGCCAACCTGATCACGACGCTGAAAGACGCATGGGATATACTGCTGAAAAACCAGAAGCCCGAAGTAGTAAAAACCGCGGCGCCTTCCCGTTTAAATATCTCGGGCTGATTTTAAATATCCTTTTTGGGGAAAAAGATGTCTTTGGAGAAAAACGAAATTTTTGATGATCTTGAAATCGATCTGAATATCGAAACTATTACCCTCGATGATATCGAATTATCCGAAATCGAGGATGAGAATCTCAATAATTCGACCGATTTCACTAATGAGGAACTGAACGATGTTAAGGTTACCGAATTCAACGCAGGCGACCTTAATTCTCCTGTAGAAGACAGCGATATCGCATTCGAAGCGCCCGCTCCCGTGGAATTACAGGCGTCCTATGCGGCTCCTACTCCATCCCCGGCGCCTATAGAGGAAACTACTCAGATTGAATTAGAGGAGACCCCCGTTGAAATTGACGAGCCCGCTCCTTCCGCAAATCTGGGCGCGAATGAAACATTAAATATCCTACAGGTTACCCCGGAACCTGAAATTCCCCAGGAAGAAGCGCTTCCCATTCCTTCCGAGGACGACCGTTTATTCAATCAATCCAAAGCGCTAAAAGACGCCTATGTCATTGAGGCAAGCACCGAAATCATTTCCATCAACGGCAGCGATCTCGACCGTATGATTAACGACGCGGAAAGCCAACTCAAGGGTTCATCCTCAGAGGACGAAGTCCGCATGATTGACGAGCCCCTTGTTCTGGATACCCCGGATTTCGAGCCGGACGAACCCCCTGTCGAGACTATTCCCGTTTCCGAAGTCGCCCCGGCACAGGGGATTGACCTGAACGATATAAACGATGATAACTTCGAATTGAATATAGAAGAATCCCGACAGCCCGAGGAAGAAGTCGTCTTTACCAGCGAACCCACCGAGGAAATCCGTGAGACTCTACCGGATGAAATTCCCGAGCTCGATCTCGACCTATCGGCGGTCACATCGATAGACGATGACGACGACGATGCGCCTATCGCGCTCTCAATGGATGAATTAAATAATATAGAAGTGACCGAGGAACCCGAGGAGATGAGTATCGCTCCCGCAGGGGAATCCCCCGCCTCAGAACCGATCGCTATTGTCGATGAGGAACTTGTCGAGGTTAGCGTGGGCGATTCGTATGCTGAAGAAACTCCGATGCTGGACATGAGCCGCGAGTTCGAATCGGATATTACTGACGGCGAAGTTCCTGTCGAAGGGCTTTCGGATCTACCGTCCTTTGAGGAAGAAATGCCGGTTTCTAATATATCGCCCGTATCCAGTCTTGATGAGGGCGAGATGGAACTCGAAATGATGATCGAAGAGCCGCAGGAACTGACTGTTAACGAACTCCCTACCCAGCCCGCTTCGGAGGAAGAATTAGGCCTCGAAGCCCCGGTAAAATTCGACGCTATCGCGCTTGATGCGGGTTCGGAACCTGAACTGGAAGAAGTTTCCGCTGAAATAGGGCTTACCCCATCTCCTACTGAAGCCGAAGAGCCGTTTATAATAGAGGAAGCCGAATCTCCCGTTATGGCTGGAGATTTCGAAACACCCGCAATGATCGAAGAAACTGAAAACGAGCCTATTGTGCTTGTGTCCGAAGATATAGAACTTACTCCTGCTCCCGCGGAGACCGAAGAGCCTTTTATTTTTGAAGAGGCTGAATCTCCCGCGATGAGCGACCAATTCGAGACTCCTGTCACCATTGAGGAGACATCCGATGAACCTATCGAATTAGTCTCGGGGGATATTGAGCTTACTCCCGTTCCCGCGGAGATTGAGGAACCTATCGTTCTTGAAGAGGCTGAATCTCCCGCGATGAGCGACCAATTCGAGACTCCTGTCACCATTGAGGAGACATCCGATGAGCCTATCGAATTAGTTTCGGGGGATATTGAGCTTACTCCCGTTCCCGCGGAGATTGAGGAACCTATCGTTCTTGAAGAGGCGGAATCTCCCGCGATGGGCGACCAATTCGAGACTCCTGTGGATTTAGATGAAGCCGTAACCCCGTCGATACAGGAAGAGACTTCCGAGCCGTTGACATTCGAGGTTTCGGAATCCCCCATGATGCACGAAGAACCCGAGTTCGAGATGATGGAGACCCCAATCCTTCCCGACGAGCCGGTGTTCGCTCCCGATAGCGATATCACTGTCCCTGAAGAGCTGCCCCCTTCGGCATCCGAATCTCCCGTCGAGCCGGGTGTCCAGGAAGTACAGGAGATGCATGACGTCATCGATATAGTCGAACCCGAAGAGACGCCCCTGTCTGCCGCGCCTTCGTCAGCGCAACCCGATCTTTCATTGGAAGAGCCCCTGTTCGAACCGTTGGAAACCCCGACGGAGGAAATTGTCTTCGATAGTTCGGAAATCAGTACCGTTATGCCCACAACCTACGACCTCTCGGAACAACCTGTCATTGAAGAAACTCCTGTTGCAATAGAAGAACCGTTGGAGGTTCCGGACGAAATAGAAACTGCCGCCGAGCCGGAACCGTTCGGCTCTATTTCCGAGGTCGAGGATACCGCTCCTCCCGCACCCGCACCCGCCGCTCACCCGCATGAGCTGGAAAAAACACCCCAGCGCACGCTGGTATCTACCGACGAGCAGGAAAAAGCGTCCCCGTCAGTGGAAATGGTTCCCCTCGAGGAAGAAATAGAAATGTCGCAGAACGATTTCGAGGAAATCGCGAAAATAGAAGAAGCTGAAGAATTTGAAGGAATTCAGGAAAACGAGTTTGATTCCGTCAATATCAGCGAGCCGGAAGTTCCCGAAGAAATGCAATTCGAGACCGGTTCTATGGAATTTCCAGAAACTGAATTTGCGCCCGAACCCGATTTTGCGGCCGAACCCGAGCCGGAACTTGTGCTTGAGTCGGACGAGCATGTCGAGATTGCCGTCGACGAACTGAACGAGATTCAGTCCGGGATACAGGGCGAAGCTATTCTATCGGAGATTCCCTACGAAATGGATTCCGCGCAGGAAACAGTCGTATCGCCGCATGACGAACCGGGCATACATCTTTCGCATGAACGGAAGGCGCAGATTATTGACGAGAAGGTTGTCAGCCTGAGCGACGATACCAAGACCGAAGTCAAGAAGATTTTGAAATATCTCGATACCCTGCTCGAGGACTTGCCCGAGGATAAAATCAGGAGATTCTCCCAGTCCGAATACTATGACCTGTATGTAAAAATTCTTGATAAACTGGGTGTGTAAATATGGGGCTTAGAGAAAAAGCGTCCAGATACCGTATCGGAAAAAATGAAGACATCATCGAAAACTTTGACATCCTATTCGCGGGTAAAACGCTAACCCAGTCCGAACTGCTAGAGATAAAGATCGAGATAAAGAGTCGAATCTCGGAGATCACATCGATTCTCGACCGTAAACTGATCGATATGAACACTCTGTTCGAGATCGGCAAGGAACTGAACTCCACCCTGCTTGTGGACGATCTCCTGCAGATCGTAATTTTCACCTTAATGGGTCAATTCCAGGTATTCGACGTGGCAATCTTCTTTATACACGATTCCCGCGCCGAGCTCCACGCGCAGAAGGGTTTTTCCGAACTCCCGGGGTTTGAATTTTCCTCGAAGTTTATCGAGTATGTCGGGACGAACGATATCGCGCTTGCGGTAGACGAACTTCTCGATTACCCCGACGAATATACCCATCTTTTCAATTCCGGCGCGACGCTGGTAATTCCCGTCAAGGGGAAAAATCGCCTGATGGGGATGATTTTCCTCGGCGCGAAAATGAATACGGAAAAATTTACCCCCGAGGAAAAGAGTTTCACCTATACCCTTGCGTCCCTCGCTGGAATTGCGATCGATAACGCGCGTCTTTACAGCGAGCTCGACAAGCGTTATCAGGAACTATCCACCCTGTACAAGGTCAGCAATGTCATCAACTCGTCGGACGATTACGACCTCGTGCTTGCCCTGATACTCGAAACGATAACTACCGGGTTCGGTGTGAAGAAGGCGCTTGTTATTTCGCATGACGACGATATTTACCGGATAGTCGAAACCGTCGGCATGGATTCATCCCTCAAGAGTATGGAAATCAATTTCACCAACACCGAAAATAAGATGATGGACGATAATGTCACGGGTATTCTCGATATCAATCCCGACCTATCCCAGTATGCCGCGGATTTCCTGAGATGCCTGTTTATCCCGTTAAAAAGCGTCGCCGCGAAAGTCGGTGCGATTCTCATCTTCGAATTCGAGCATTATTCCATACATCCTGAAAACACCGACCTCATCAATCTCTTCTCGATTATCGCATCCCAGATCGCGCCGCCGGTCTTTATGACGAAACTGATGAAGCTCGAGAAGGAGAAAATTCAGGATCCGTTCACTCCCCTGCTCGATCTGATCAATAAGGAAATCGAGAAGGTCGAGAACTTCGGGATGGACATCACGTTCGGGATGCTCAAACTGACGAACTTCAATAAATATATCGAATTTTACGGCGGCGGAAAGGCGTTCCAGAAATTTGACGCGCTCGCGGGTAAAATCAAGAAAGACCTGCCCCCTGAAGTAAAACCCGTCCGTTACGGTTCGAATAAAATCCTTTTTATCATGCCCGCGTTAGCGCAGACGGATTTCGAGGATGTTAAAGATACTATTATTCACACATCCCAGTCGTTTTTTCAGGACGATCAGGAAGTGGACATCGGCATCGATTTCCTCTCCGTAAAATATCCCGACGACACCGAAGATAAATACGCTATTCTTTCCAGAATTGAATAAGGGGCGTTTATGATCGAGAACCTGAGAGAAATCGCAGGAAATGTAACCCCTGAAATGAAAAATATTGAACACGATGGGCCGCTCGTTGTCAATGGCAATGTCGAAAGCGGGAGTTTCATAGTCGCTACAGGGGATATCCTGATTCACGGGGATGTCGAAAGCTCGAAAATCAAATCCATCAAAGGCCATGTCATTATCGACGGAGGCATCCGCGGGGTAAATTCCATTATTTACGCCAACGGCGGCGATGTGAAGGCGCGGTTTGTCTATAACGCAACGATCAAGGCCGAGGGCGATGTGGTCATCAAGGATATGGCGATCGAAGCGCATATAATCACCAAGCACTCGTTATTCGTATTCGACGGGGAAGGGAAGATCGAGGGCGGCGAAGCGGAGGCGGGAATCGATATCGTCGCGAATTTCATCGGGAACAGTACCGCGCTCGCGACGGTCGTGCGGATATCCGACTTTAAACTCCGCGAACTTTATGCGTTCCTTTCGCGTATCGAAATACAGGTGAAGGATATTACCGAGCAGATGAGCCATCTTGAGAAATTTATCGAGGTCATCCGCCTGCTCGGGAATAAGGTAATCACGCTGCCGATGGAAAAGAAACAGGACCTCGCGCTGAAGGTAAAAAAGTATAACGAACTCAAGCTCCAGCTCGATCAATTTAACGAGGAAAAAAGTAAACTCGTCGTCGAACAGAAAAAAGAGGACGAGCTCGAACGGACGGTGATTGTTAAACGCACCCTTTTCACCGGCGTCTATGTCTATATGGACAAAGCCAAACTACCAATCCAGCACTCCTACGCGAATGTTATCCTCTATAAGCGCGTGATCATCATCATCGGCGATTACGATAAATTTATGTATCGCAAAAAATACGCATATTAAACACTATTTTACCTCAGAATTATTCTTCTCCCATTTATTTTATTTTTTTATGATTTAGGTGTAAAATAATAGTAATTATTTTACACCTGCAGGAAAAGAATGAATAAACGGGTAGTGATTATCGGGGGAGGCGCCGGCGGGATGACCGCAGCCACTCAGATAAAGCGTCAGGATTCTGAGATAAAGGTCGTCGTGATCGATAAAGGGTCTTACGTATCGTGGGCGGGATGCCCTACTCCTTATTATATCGCCGGGAAAATCGACGAGGCGTCGATTGTTCACAACGATCCGGCATATTTCAAGAAAGAACGCGATATCGATGTTTTGACCGATCATGCCGTCGAACGTATCGATTTCGCCGATAAGAAGCTCCTTGTACACGGCGCGACTGTCGAAGGCGATTACGGGTACGACACCCTGATCCTCAGCACGGGTGCGAAAGCGGTCGTCCCGGAGATTAAAGGTCTCCGCGCGAAGGACGGTTCGTTTCATAAGGGTATTTTTGTACTTCGGCATGTAGAAGACGCGTTCACGATAAAAAAATATCTCGACGCCTGCGGGTGTAAAAACGGCGTGATTATCGGGGCGGGATTTGTCGGTCTGGAGATGGCCGAATCGCTGAACCATCTCGGGATGAAAATAGATATTGTGGAGATGGCGGATTCGATCCTCCCGATGCTCGGCACAGTCGAACAGCGTAAACGGATTATCGATACGTTAAAAAAGCACGATGTGGGTTTGCATTTAAGCGCCACGATCGACGAAATAATTTCGACGAACGGGACGGTCACCGAAACGGCGCTTTCCGACGGGACTCTCCTTCACGCGGATTTCCTGCTGATCAGCATCGGGGTTCGTCCCGATCTGAGTTTGCTCGAACGTTCGGGATATACTCCTCCCGACGGGAAATTGATGATCAACGAACGGATGGAAACCGGGATACCGGATGTTTACGCCTTGGGCGACATGGTATGGACGAAGCACCAGCTGACGGGAAAGCCATTCTATGCTCCGTTCGGGGATGTCGCGGATAAACAGGGATTGATACTCGGCGGGATCATCGCCGGGGATTCCCTTGAGTTCCCCGGGGTCATCGGATCGGCGGCTACCGCGGTATTCGACTGGCAGATGGCGGTAACGGGGTTGAACCTTCCGCAGGCTCGCGATAACGGGTTCGACGCGGATGAAACGAATATCAAATCGCTGCACCGAATCATCGGGTTCGAGGGCACGATACCCGGGCTGGTCAATGTGGTATATGAAAAGAATACCTATCGGGTGCTTGGCGCGTCGATCGTGGCGCAAAGCGCCGCCGCGCAGTTCATCGACCAGTTTGCGATCGCGATTACATACGGACTGACCATCGAACAGTTATTCAAGGTAGATTACGCATATTCGCCATCGACGTCGGTGGTATGGAATCCGATTTTGGCGGCATACAGGAAAGTATTTAACCGATAATTTTATATATCTTATATAGATACAGGAGGATTTCATGGGAGAAAATGAAGTTGGAGACATCGGCACGGTTCAGCCGAAAAAAAGTAATGCCCTCAAGATTTTACTTGGCGCGCTGGTTCTGGTAATCTTAATCGGTTTGGGTGTCTGGCGCACTTGTACGTTAAGTACGCTCGATGTCGCCAACCCGTATATCGTCTGCCTGCGCGATTATTATTCGACTATCGCGACGGACTACACCAACGCGAAGGTGTTCTGGGCGGACGGGGTGATCAAGATTACCGGCGAGATTAACGGTGTCGTATCGGGACCTTTCGAGTTTTTCCCGTATGAGAACACCGACTTTAACGGCACGAACACTGTCGCCGCTAAGAAAATCTTATACAGCATCACTGTTCTGGAAGGAAGCCGTAATGCGTCCTACCTGAACGAGGCGTATCTGAAAGATATGAACGGGGCTGTCAAGATACTCAGTATCGTCAACCTTCATAAAGGCCAGGCGATCGGTAAGAAATAACCTTTCAATTCTATTCCGGGCAAAGATAAGAAGCGGCGTATCCAAGACGAATGTTTCTTATCTTTGTTCGCTTGTATAATATTCGACATCCTTTTGAATCCCGAATTTATATTCCTATAAATATACTATTTATTTTACGCACAGTTTATTTTTATATCCTGAAAGATAATAGAGTTTCGGGTATTTCTTGTTTTTCTGCGCGGACTTCGTTAAACTAATCCTGCTTCGATATTTTCAGGAGGGGATCATGCCTTTTTCGGATAATGCGCTTTTTATTATGCAAAAACTTTATTTCAGGAAAGATAAAAACGGCAACCTGATAGAAAAAACCCCGGAAGAGTTATTCGCGAGGGTCGCCGATTTTGTCTCCGGCGCGGAAACCGACGCTTCACAGAAAAAATCCTTCCGGAATACGATCTATAAACTCATGCTCGACCAGAAGTTCATGTTTTCCTCGCCCACCCTGTTCAACGCGGGAAGCGATTTCCCTCTCGCGTCAAGCTGCTTTGTCGGTAAACTCGACGACGATATGCTTGCCATAATGAAGGCAGCGACCGATACCGCGATCACATTTAAGGCCGGCGCGGGTATGGGGCTGAACTTCGGGAACCTGCGTCCGAAAGGCGCGCCCGTAGGACGCGGCGGCACATCGAGCGGCCCGGTCAGCTTCATGCATCTTTTTAACGAGGTCGGCGAGACGGTTAAAAGCGGCGGAGTCCGCCGCGCGGCGTTTATGGCGATGATGGATATCCATCACCCCGATATCGAGGCGTTTATCACCGCGAAGGACTTTATCGCGCTCCTCCGGCAGGATAATCCCGGGGTGGATATCCCCGATCATTTCATCGACTTCACCATGAACGAAATCGCCGCATCGCTCGCTTCCTATATCTCCAATACGGATTATCTCAACCAGATGGTCGGGAATATCCGCAAGACCCTTTTCGAGCCGCTCTCCAATATGAATATCAGCGTCGCGGTTACCGACAGCTTTATGAGGGCAGTCAACGACGATACGGAATTCGACCTCGACCGCCATAAAGACAAGGGCATCTACCGGAAAATTATCGCGCGCGAGTTGTTCCATAAAATCGCGGTCTCCGCGTGGCGTACCGCCGACCCCGGGGTATGGTTTATCGACCGCGCCAACCAGTACGATACCGTGCCGGGATTCGGGCGTATCGATTCTACCAACCCGTGCGGCGAACAGAGCCTCCATCATTACACGAGCTGTAACCTCGGCTCCATCAATCTGATATCGTTCATCAAGAATAAATCTTTCGATTATACCGCATATGAGGAGACAATCTCCATCGCGGTGCGCGCGCTTGATAATGTCATCGACTGCGCCGCATTCCCGACCGACGAGTTTACGCGCAACACACGCATGATTCGCCCTCTGGGATTAGGCTACACCGGCCTAGGAGAAGCGCTCTATCGTCTGGGTATCCCCTATAATTCGGAGGAAGGGTGCGAGTTCGCGGCTAACGCCGCTCGGGTGATGACCCAGACCGCGATCCGGGCTTCTATAGAGCTTGCGCGCGAGAAGGGTTCGTTCGATGTATTCGAACCGAACAAGGAAGCCCTGATACGGGTCGCCAAGGATTATTTCGACGACGACGAGGATAAAAATAATATCGAGCAGCTGATCCGGCAGAACGGTATCCGCAACAGTAACTGGACGACCCTCGCGCCGACGGGAAGTATCAGCCTGATCCTCGATTCTTACACCTATTCCCTCGAACCCCAGTTCGCGCTGGCGTACCATAAAAATCTGATCGACGGCGGTATTCTGACCTATGCCGATCCCGCGTTCGAGGCCGCGGTAAAACATGACCGTAAAATCATCGACGCCGTGATCGATAACGGCGGGTCGTGCCAGGATGTGCCGGGCGTCCCGGATGCGGTCAAACGCGTGTTCACTGTCGCGCACGATATCCACTACCTCGACCGCATCAAGATGCAGTCCGCTATCCAGCGATATATCTCCAACAGCATCTCCTCTACCATCAATCTGCCGACCGACATCACGGTCGAGGAAATCGAGGAAATTTACCTGAAGGCGTGGGAGATGAAGCTGAAGGGGATCACGATCTACCGCGACGGATGCAAATCGTTCCAGCCGATGACGACGACCAAGAAGAAGAAAGAGGAAGCACCCACAGAACCGGCTATTCAATGCCCGGTTCCGTATAAACGCCCGGGAGTGCTGAAGGGCGAGATCGTCAAGACCAAGACCGGCAGCGGAACCCTTTATACCTCGCTGGGTATGGACGAGAACGGGCTGCCGATAGAAATATTTATCAATATATCGAAGCACGGTTCTGAAACGTCGTCGTTCTCGGAGGCGCTCGGCCGGCTGATATCGATCGCGCTCCAGAGCGGGGTGCCCTCCGACCGTATCGCCGACTCGATTATCGGGATTGTCGGGGATAAGCCGACATGGGACAACGGTAAACTCATCAAGAGTATTCCCGACGCCGTAGGGCGCGTACTCCGGCAGTATTCCCAGCCGGCTCCGGCGGTACAGGAGGATTCCACTCTGTTTAACCAGACGGATACGGCCGCTCCGAATACGGACATCGACTTTAAGAACCCCGTGGAGATTCCCGGCGCGACTACCTGCCCGACATGCGGCGAAATGGCGCTCGTACGCACGGAGGACTGCATGTCCTGCCTGTCCTGCGGGTATTCAAAGTGCGGGTAAATGTTTCGGATAGGATGAACGGGTTATTTCTTCTTTTTTGATAGAGCGATGGATAGAGCGGTCGTGAGTTTCAGGATAGTGCCGTTCATATTTTTGATGCGATTGGACAACACCCCGGATAATTCCTTCATAATCTTATACCCGATCAGCGGCTCCCGGATGGCGAGCGCGTCGAAATCGTCTTTGTTGATTTCGTAGAGGATGCACGGGGTGATCGCCTTGATGGTCGCGGAACGGGGCGCGCCCGTAATCAGCGACATTTCGCCGAATACGCTCATCTGTTTGGCGTCGAGCGATGCGATCGACTTCTCCGCGTCGCTCCATTTATGCGAACCGACCTTTAACGTGATATGACTGACGACCTGCACCACGCCCTCGCGGAAGATGTACATCGTGTATCCCTCTTCCCCTTCGGTGACAATCGTCTCGTTTTCACGGAATTTAACGCGCTTGAGAATAGAAAAGAACTTTTCGATCTCAGCGGGATTGAGCTCTTTAAAAAAGGATATTTCCGATAAGAAATTCATATCATCGTTCGACAAAACGTTCCTCCTAATAAATCACAAACGCGAGGGAGTCTTCTTCAGACAAAACATACGAGTCGTCGGGGTTGATCTTAACCTTGTACTTTTCTTCCTCGTTCTCGAAATACCCCTGCTCCGCCTCCTTAAACTTCGCCCGGATAAACGCATCGATTGCGTTATCGCTCGTCAATAAGTCGTCGATAGTCAGTTCGCGTTCGGTAGCCAATAGCGCGACAACCATACCCTTCGCGCGTTCGCGGAAATATTTAAAAAGATCGGTAAAATTCTTGCCTATATAACTCTTCGGGATACTCTCCAGCCGAACCTTCGGTTCATCATAGTTGACAATCAGTTCGCGGAAAAATGTCGGCATCGCGGGGGAGACCAGCGAACTGGATATGAGTATCGGATTGAACTCGCTGCTCTGGATAATATTGTCGGCTCCCGCGCGGACGATATGCTTCATCTTCTCCTGCTTGATTACCTCGCAGAATATTTTGATCTCGGGGTTGATCGCCTTGATCGTCAGTACCGCGAGAAGGGTGCGTTCGTCGGCTTCGTCGATCAGCTTCTTCCCGTATACGTCGGCGATCACGATGACCGTGCTCGCAAAATCGATATTAGCCCGCTTGAGCACGCTTTCCTTCGTGAAATCGCCGTGCACGAAGCGGATATTGAATCCCATAAATTTCGAACGTATTTCATCATAATCGTCCTCGCTTCCGTCGTTCACCAGTACGAGGTTGAAATTCCTGTTCCCGAGGAACAGCGGAATAGACGTGATGATTTTATCCAGATTTTGATTCCATCCTAAGATGAGAATATGATCTTTAAGGTTCACTTTACCTAACCCCCTCCTTTCTTTTAATCGGAGATCGACCAATACGGAGGCCACGCTACCGGAGAATATCGAGAATACGGATATACCGGCTATCAAGGTGGCAATACCAACTAATTTCCCGGGGATTGACTTCGGAACATAGTCCCCGTACCCTACTGTGGTGATCGTAACGAATAACCACCAGACGGTATCGAATAGAGAATTGATCTGGGTATCGGGAGTTTTGTTTATCGTTTCGACAACATACATGAGTATGCCGAGGAGAAACGGCAGGGTGCCGAGCAGGAAAAATATCCTGCTGCTCGGTTCGCTCCACTTGGTTTTTAGAAAGAATCCGATGTTTTTGAAAAAGCCCGTTTTCTTTGTTTTCACGAATTTGCCCCAGCGGCCTCACTTTTTACAGATAGTTTCAGAAAATTCCTGATAAAGTTCCCTATATCGGCTTTGGTCTCTTCGTTCAATGAGAGAAATTCGAATGCGATATTCAATCCCGCATTCTCGCCGGGAATATAATCGTAGCGGACTATTCTCGATGTGACCTCGATCTGCTTATCGTTCAGGGATAACCCCAGTTTGACGATAGCATTCTCGTTGTAGGATCGCGCGAGGTAGACATTTTTCGTATTCGCCAGTAATCCGCCCATCGATATATCGATGACCGCGAATGTGTCCGATTCCGAGGCGGTTTTCATTTTGGACTTGACCACCACTTCGCCGAGGATATCCGCCAATCCCTTAAGGGCAGTTCTAAAAACTCACCCGAAATTATAGAAATAGTGTAAAGTATGATAAAATCATAGTCAAAGAAACGAGGGACGGCTATGACGAAAATCAAGAAAAAAGACCGCGGACTGTTCGAGTATGAAGGAACGGATGGCGAGACTGAACGGGATAAAGACACCGATGGATAAGCTGAACACCTTTATCAATTGGGAAATGTTCCGGTATATTCTGAATGAGGCACTGGCTCAAAAAGAGCAGAAAGGTCCCGGTGGAGCGCCGCATTACGACTATGTTTTCATGTTCAAGATATTGGTATTTCAAAGATATTACAATCTGTCCGACGAACGGGCGGAGTTTACAATCAACGACAGCCTGTCTGCGCAGCGTTTTCTGGGAATCACGCTCTCCGACCAAGTGCCCGATCATAACAAGATATGGGAGTTTCGCGAACGGTTAATGAAGGCGGGAGTGGTTGAAAGATTGTTCGAGATGTTCGACAGACAGCTTGCGAGAGCCGGGATTGTCGGGATAGCAGGGTCGATAGTGGACGCGAGTTTTGTGGAAAGCCCGAAGCAGAGGAACACGCGTGAGGAAAACAAGATGATCAAAGAGGGTCAGACGCCGCCGGAATGGAAGGAAAATAAGTCGAAACTATCGCATAAGGATACCGACGCAAGATGGACAAAAAAAGACGGGGTAAATTATTTCGGTTACAAGGATCATGTGAAGGTGGATGCGAAGTCGAAGCTGATTAGGAATTATACGGTCACGAGCGCGAATGTGCACGATTCGCAGGCGGTCGAGGAACTGGTAAACAAGGACGACGAGGGAAAACCGCTTTATGGGGACAGCGCGTACACGGGACAGGCGGTGGCGGAGATTTTATCGGAATTCGGGATCGAGAATAAGATACACGAAAAAGGTTACCGGAATAAACCGTTGACCGAGGCGCAGAAAGAGAAGAACAGGGAAAAGAGTAAGGTGAGGGCGCGGGTCGAACACCCGTTCGGCTTTATGGAAAACAGCATGGGCGGCATGGAGATTAGGACGATAGGGTTGAACAGGGCGAAGACGCAGATAGGATTGAAAAACCTTGTTTACAATTTCGCGCGTTACGCGTTCCTGATGTCGAGATGCGGTGTATTGAGCCTGTCGAAATGCGCATAAAGAGCAGTAAAACGGTGTTTAAAAGGCATTCTAACGCTGTTTAAACACGCGTTGAACGGTATTAGTCTGTCTTTTTGGTTAGGAAGCGTTGTAAAAAAAAGATTTTTTACGAATAGATAGGGTGTTCCGTAAAATTACGGTTTTTAGAACCACCCTATATAACGCTGTTTAAACACGCGTTGAACGGTATTAGTCTGTCTTTTTGGTTAGGAAGCGTTGTAAAAAAAAGATTTTTTACGAATAGATAGGGTGTTCCGTAAAATTACGGTTTTTAGAACCACCCTTAATATAATAAATATCGTATATCGTCAGGTGCTTGTACTTGGGATCCGCGGGCACGGAAACCTCGATTACCCCGGAAACCAGATCGCCGATCAGTATGGGAACCATACAGTAGGAAATAACATTACGGTTCAGATAGTTCGCCCTGATCTGTTCCAAAATATCGGGAGACAGTGTCTTACCAGCCATCTCGAAATATTTCTCATACCCGATAATATTGTACTTCGCGCCGAGATGGACATAATTGTTCAGATTATCCGTATCGTTGATCCAGAAAGTTTTCTGGTAACGGTATACGACTTTTTCCAGCGGCGAGAGACTATTGATATCCTTGAAAATATTCGTCTTATAGAAATTGGAGTAACGCGAGAGCTCCTCTCCGATCATCTGGACAATTCCCTTGATATCGGGAGATTCCTGGTTCAGCTCCATATAAATTTTCTGCATATTCGGTGGCAATTCCTCTATATTCGGCTTTGCGATAGGAGTCGCATCCGCGGAACTCTCGAGCGAAAGTATCGCCATTTTAATCCCATCCTTCGGAAGCTGGACGCGTGTAAATTTCCGCATCGCGTGACTGATCATCCCCTCGGGAAGATTGATATCGATGCTTTTCAACGGGAGGCTAAGTACGCGCAAATCGACCATTTCCGATGAATAGAAAAAACGGTTGTATTCGAAGGTCAGTTTGAGATTCTTTATTGGAATCAGATCGGGAATTTTATCGAAAAATATAGTGACATAATTCGAATCGCTTTTCGTAATAAACCCCGATACGATCGTGTTATTATTGAGACCCTTCAGACTGATACCGATATGCTTCAAACGGACCTGGTTCAATACTGAGATAATTTCCGTTTTTTTAATCGTTCCTTTTTCCATCCTACACCCCTATTCTTGTAACAGATAAACTTTAATCGTTTTATCGCGCGAACCGGAGGCAATATATTTACCGTCGGGACTACTACAGATACTCATTACATCTCCCCAATGGTCTTTTAAGCGCGTCAATTCCTCACCGGTTTTCGCGTTGAACGCGATTATTTCATCGTCCTCACCGCCGGAGAATACATAGCGGGAATTCTTGGAAAATACCGCTACTAATACGCTCCCTTCATGCCCTTTTAAAACCTGCACTGGTTTCGAATAATCCCCTACTTTCCATACGGAAGTCGTGGCATCGGCGGATGCAAGTAAAAGACTCTTCCCGTCGGATGCAATATCCACATACTCGATCGGAGATGCATGATACTGTATTTCCGACATCATTGTGAGTTCCGGGAACGACCAAATTCTGCCGAATGTGTCCTCTCCCCCGCTTAAAAGGTATTTCCCGTCGGGAGAAAGACAGATACTCCATATCTCTTTCTCATGCGCTTTTACAGTTTTTATCTGCTTTAAATCAGGCATCGTCCACAGTATCAAATTACCGTCCACTCCGCCCGTAACCACATATTTCCCGTTCTTCGCGATACTCAGGCACTGAATCCCTTTCTCATGCGCCTTCTGTTCGGAAATAACCTTCAACGTAACGGGATCGAATACTTTCAACGTATCGTATACCCCGCCGACCAGATACTGCCCGTCGGACGAATATGCCACGGGAATTCCCCAAATCTCCTTATAACTCTCATATTTTCTCAATTTTTCCTGACCGGTTTCCCAGTCCCATAAACGTATCGTTTTATCGGCCGATCCCGATGCAATAGTCTTCCCGTCGGGGGAAAACTGGACATAGAAAATATACTGATCGTGGCCGCTAAGAGTTTTAATCAGCATCAAACTCAGCTTATTCTCGGGTATGAAGTTATTTTCCGGGACTTCCGATTGGGGCACATGAATAACATCCGGAGGTTTTACCACCGCGTCTCCGCAGGAAAGCGAGTTTACCAATAGTATCGAGACGAAGATAGTCCCTACCCGAAATATATTCTTCATAACCGTTTCCTGTATAACCCTTCACAATAAAAGGCTAAGGATCCCTTACCCTCAGCCTTTTATTGAATATTTGTTCATTCCTAAAAAATCATTTCTTACCAGTTATCCCACATATCGTCAGGGTTCTGATTTACTTCGGTAAAGATATCGGTGTCGGCAGTCAGGTAATCGAAGTAAATATAGAACGGAGTCCCGAGTATGTCCTGAGGATCGAAGTCAATTCTAAAGCCGAGGAATGTGATACCGCGTTCTTCGGTAATCTTGTAATTATCCTGCTCGATGGTGGTGGGTATCTGTACCGATACCAGTTTCCATCCGGTCCATATCAGCTTCTCGGCGTCGAGAAATTTCATTCTATCGAGATAATCTCTCAGGATAAGAATCAGCTTATGCCTATAGTTTCTACCTACAACCCATACATTCAGGGATTTTGTGATACCGGGGATTTTAATCGGTTTGGGAGGAGTGATGGTAATCCAGCTCCAATCGCGCTTCATAAACTCGGTTTTTACACCCAGTACGTACAGGTTATTATCGTTGGTGATCTTCATAGGTCCGCCGGGGCGTACCATCGCCATCGTCACGCCGTAATCACGGGGCATGAACGATGTCCATTCGCCGGAGGCCTCGAAATCTTCCACCAGAAATCTCTGTAGAAGCTGGTTCCCACCAAGTCCTGCGTTGGTATCCACTACCGGTAACGCGACTTCCATTCCCTTTGCCTTATCACTGACAGACTGCGAAAAGGCCAAAGTGGTTATTATTGCCGCGGAAAATACTATTCCGCTTATTATCCATCTAAATTTCATTAGTTTCCTCCCGCCTACCATTTAGTGTTTGCAAGATCATCGCCGTTGAATCTTTCTATATATACATCGGTCTGGACTTGCAGATAATCGAAGTATGCAAAGAATTGATCAATACGTTCGGTGGGGTACTCCCAGAGCTTGATCATTTCCAACGTCAGTGGTTTCAGGAACGGCACATGGAATTCAGCCTGGGGTATATAATTAGGTATAGGCGTTCTGAGGTTTCTCCACCCTACATAGGCGATATCCCCGGCATTTAATCTGTACATAAATCCCTTATAATCCTTGATGTAGAATTCCAGCCAATAATGATAATTTCCGCCCCATACCCACATATCGAGGCTCTTTATCACACCAGGCAGTACAATATTCGTCACCTTTTCATTCGTGTTTTTAGTCGAATCGGGCGCGGTATTTTTATCCGCTGAAAGACTGCCCTCCGCATGATGAGGAATGATCTCAATCCAGTTATAGGACTGCTTAATGAAGGTCGCCTTGATACCAAGACAGAATAATTGATTGGTGTCCACCTCCATCGGTAATCCCAACGGTTTGCCCTTGAGATACTGAGCCGTACAGAACTCCGGGTTCGGCGGGCTCATCAACTGCTTCGGATCAGTCGGTGTGGCAAAACGCGAAAAATTCGCCTTCCAGATTATCTGTTTTGTTTTATCAACATTATCACCGAAGTCGGATACTACAAATGTCTGTAGGTTCACCGTGTTTTGCTGATCCTTACTGAAGCCGTAAGGATATGCAGTCTTAATCATCCCTGAAATAAACACTGCTACTAATGCGGTCACAAGCCAGAACGACGATTTGTATCTCATAGCTCTCTCCTTAGAACTGTATTCTCAATTTTTTATATCACTCTTTCTATCTTATTATCATGGTTCACAATCACAATCGACGGTTTATGCGCCTTCAGTTCTTCGGGAGTCATTTCCGCGAATGCCGCGATGATTACCCTGTCTCCCGCCCGGTTCAGATGCGCGGCCGCCCCGTTCAGGCAGATTACTCCGCTTCCTCTTTCGCCAGGTATCGCGTATGTTACCAGCCGGTTGCCGTTGGTAATATTCCATACATGAACCAACTCGTAGGAGAGCAGACCCGAAGCCTCCATTAAATCCAGATCAATGGTAATACTTCCCACATAATCTATATCGGTTTCTGTAACCACCGCTTTATGTATTTTCGACTTTAATATCGTTAAATGCATTTTATCTAAATTCCCCTCGTTAAATCTTAAATGAATTCCCTAAATTAAGCAAATTTCACCTTAATAAAGTCGAATATAAAAATCTCTGCTATTGCCCCAATATCTTCCTGTTGTATAGAGTAATCCGCCTTTCGCGTTCTTTACTTTGTAATATAGGTAAAGATTATATTTCCCGGGCGGTAAAAACTGTCCCGATATATTCGCGCCGTTCCAGTAACGGGTGAGCTGCGCCTGCCCGTTAATTACATCGATAAACTTATAGATCGCGAGCAAAAAATACCCGGTGCGCTTTAACGGTTTCCCTACCGGAACCGCGTAAAGCTGAAATTCGCAGAACTTAGCGTTCTTTACCTGCGGAAATACCGCCATCGTAATCTTTATAAATACACGCGGGGATACTTCCTGCCCGATCGTGTCGTTTCCTACCTTAATATAACTCCCTTTGGCGGATACCGCGACTGCGGGTGTCTGCTTTGCGGGTGTTACCTGCTTCTGCGGCGTCTTCTGGGGTATCACTATCGGTTTATCGCCGCCGGGCTGCTTCTTGTTCTCAGGGGCAATCGTGTTCTCAACAGGTAACTGGTTTTCCTGCGGATAAACCTTGTCCTGCTTCACTACGTTATTCTGTTTCGTTTTTTCTACCGGGGTCTGGGCCGGAACAGTGTCGTCCTTCATCACAATCTGGTTTTCCGTAGGCAGCTCTTTCTGGGTCATATCGGCTACGGGCTGATTCGTAATCGTTTCTTCGACAATCACATTCGTCTTGTAAACATCTTCCATTACCGAACCGCCGATGCCGGATTGGGAACTCCCGCCGCCCGCATTCTTTAATATGTCCTCTTTAATATACTCCATGAGCATATCGTTAGTGGAATCAATTTTTTTCTGTTTCGGTCCGCGATCGCATCCGCTGAGAATAATCACTATCGATAACAGAAATAAAACCGGCAGTCTAGCCACCTTTTCCTCCGAACGACGCCGTACTACTTAATCTTCGAATACTTAAACGAATACACCACTAAACCGCTGAGCAATTTAGGGAAAAAATCCGTCGATTTATGCGGCATCTCTTCGCTATTATCGGCAATTTTTACAACATTTACAGGATTTACGGGATTTAATATGAATGCAACTTCGTAATCCCCGCTTTTTACCATTTCGAATGCCTTATTATCACCGCGTACATAGAATATCTGCTTATCTTCGTTCTCCGAGCTGATTTTGAAATACGGCTCCAGGATAGTCTTCTCCAACATAAGCACATCCAAATTTTTCAAATCCTCGGATACCGTCCCCCCCATATTGACATTGACTTCGTCCTTTAAAATCATCAGAAAAAACTTATTGGGTATCTTCTTAAACACAACCCCGAACGCCTTTTTCCCGGCAGTTTTATACTGGGTCAGCATTTTACGCATCTTAATACGCGCGGCGCGTTCCATACGCGCATCGGTAAAATCCATCGCCGCTATTTTATACTGGTTCCCGAGGTTTTTCAGAAGGTCTACCGGTGAAAAACTCATCTGCTTGATCAGACGATGTGTCGGCAGAATTTTTATCCCCGGGTCGTACACGTTAAAGAACACGCCCATCAGATAGTTGAACGCTTCCTTCCCGGTATATTTAGGGCCGAGCTCGGCCTTGCGCTCGGACATATATTTACGAGCGGTTTCATAACGGTGATGGCCGTCGGCGATATATACGGGCTGATTCGCGAAGAATGTGCGGATTTTCGCGGCCGCATCGGGCTTTACCCGGTAAAGCTTATGCAGTGTTCCCTCTGCGTCGGTAGCCTCGAATACGATAGCATCCCCGGCGGTATTGCTTTTTATATCCTGCGTAATTACATTCTGCTGATCCTTATAGACAAAAAATATGCTCTCCAGCGAAGACTGGGTTTCGTTGAGAAGCGCGTATCTATCCTCTATGAATTCATTGAATGTTTTCTCATGGGGCTTTACCATAGCGCCGTACTCTTCTTCGAGTTTTAATAGCCCGACTACCCCCTGCCGCGTATACTGTTCCCCGTCGAAATTAAAGGACTGCTCGTACACGTAATACCCGGGTTCGCTGTCGATGACCATGATATCCCGTAATAACCACCCGAACATCCTGTGCATAGCGCTGCGGTATTTTTCATCCCCGTCGCCATCGGGCAGTATGACCGATACGTAATTATACGGATCCTGCTCCTCGAGGCTTTTTTTCATTTCGTCGTCTATCATATCATAAGGAGGACAAACCACCCTCGATAGATTGGGAACCTTCGCCGGATTGTAATGCATTGCCCCGAATTCGATAATTTCGGCCATAACGGGTACCTCATAACTTATTTATTTGCTGATTCAAGAAATTCCCTTATTCTTATCGGCATCTAATATTATATAAATTTAATGAAAAAAGTAAATACTTTTTCCATATTGTTTTATTTCTTCCGTTTTTTGTTCTGCCCGCCCGTTGACACTCTAGTACTTTTATGTTATTCTATAACATAGGAGAATAAAATGAGTACCGTCGAACAGCGGGTTGACCGTTTGGAAGATGTAATGTCTAAATTGGCTGAAGAAATGATCGATCTCAAGCAGGAAATGACCGATTTCAAGAATGAAATGGCCGATTTCAAGAACGAAATGGCCGATTTCAAGAACGAAATGGCCGATTTCAAGAACGAAATGGCCGATTTCAAGAACGAAGGTATCAAAGACCGTCAGGAGCATAATAAACGATGGGGTGAACTTGCCAATCGTCTGGGTACGGTTATCGAAGATATTATTCTCCCGGGCGCGCCGTTTGCGCTGAAGAAGAAATTCGGTATCGAGATACAGAATATTTCCGTGCGCACGAAACTCCGAAATCCCCGGACGAATATGCTGGAAGAATTCGACCTGATTGCAGTGGGGGATGATAATAAAATCTATACAGTCGAAGTAAAAAGCAAGGTGAATAATAATGCGGTCGATTCCGCATTGGACAAAGCCGCCCGTTTAAAGGAACTTTTTTATCCCGACCGCAAGATCGTCGCTCTATTAGGCGCGCTCTCCTGCGATAACGAATCTGTAATAAATTATGCATCTAAAAATGGGGTGTTCATTATCGCCATGAAGGGTGAGTATCTCGAAATCGTCAACTAACCTTTCCAATTATTCCCTCTATTCCGGTATACTTTCCTAAGATTGACAGGAATATCCGCCTCCTTTATCATTATTCAGCTTATTTGGGAGAGGATGATGAAGCTGATTGTCGCAACGCATAACCGGGGTAAAGTAGTCGAAATCCGTGACCTGCTCGCCGGTCTGGATATCGAGCCACTGAGTCTCGAGGATATCGGCTTTCGCGACGAGATTGTCGAGGACGGTTTGACCTACTTTGCCAATTCCCTGAAAAAAGCCCGCGCATTGCAGCCCCGTTTTCCCGATAACGCTATCCTCGCCGACGACTCCGGTCTCGAGGTCTTTCATCTCGATAACCGCCCCGGTATCCATTCCGCCCGTTACGCCGGCCCGAAACCGGTGCAGGGCGCGATGATCAATAAACTCCTCAACGAGATGGACGGGGTTCCCGCTAACCGGCGCGGCGCGCGTTTTGTCTGCGTGATGGTGATGCTTCTCCCGGACGGGTTGGTATTTACCTCGCGCGGCGAATGCTACGGGGTAATCGGCTCTTCCCCGCGCGGCTCAAACGGGTTCGGGTTCGACCCGGTTTTCCTCCCGGTCGAATTCCAGCTCCAGCATACGATGGCGGAACTTCCGCTCGATATAAAAAATCAGGTCTCGCATCGCGCGCGCGCGCTTTCAGGTGTCAAGGATATGCTTTCCGAACTCCCGATCCTGCGGGATAAGTCCTGATGGAGCGCGAGAAGATTTACCGGGCGGCGCTCTGCCATATCCAGGACGAATGGGCCGAATGCCTCCTTGCCCCCGGCGGCGGCGATAGCCCGAAGTCCGCGCCCGCGCCGGCAACACTCAAGTATGACGTTCCGCTCAACCTCGCATACGATAAACTTCCCGACCCCTACCCCGATAACGATAAGAAACGCGCGCTCCGCGAACTGAGCGGGGAATGCCGCAAATGCCGTCTTTGCCCGCTCGGCGGGACAGCGACCAATCCCGTATTCGGCGAGGGCAATCCCGATACGGACATCGTATTCGTAGGCGAGGCGCCCGGCGAGAGCGAAGACCTCCTCGGCCGCCCCTTTGTCGGGAGAGCGGGAAAACTGCTGACCGCTACCCTTCACGGCCTCGGCATAGCGCGCCCGGAAATCTATATATGCAATATACTTAAACATCGCCCGCCGGATAACCGCCAGCCCCAGCCCGACGAGACCGCCGCGTGCACTCCGTTTCTGCAGAGGCAGCTTAATATCCTTCAGCCCAAGCTGATTATCGCGATGGGGAATCACTCCGCGCAGTTCCTGCTCGACACCAAGGAGGGCATCAACCGTCTGCGGGGAGATATCCGCGATACCCGTTTCGGCTTCAAGGTTTTCCCGACATTCCACCCGGCGTATATCCTGCGGAATATGCCCGCGCTCCCCGATTTTACCGCCGACCTTGAAAAAGCGATCCGTTTCGCGCGGGGCGACGTAAAATGAAACTCGCCGAAGTCGCGGTAAATGTCCCACTCGACCAAACCTTTTTCTATATCATCCCTGACGGGATGGAGATCGAACCCCTCGTCCGCGTCAAGGTGAACTTCAAGGGCAGAAATATCCCGGCGTTCGTTCTGAGAACCCTCGACAGCGAAACGGTCGCGGAACAGCTCAAGGATATCAGGCTGAAAGAAATCATCAAGGCGATGGATAAAACTCCCGTGCTGACGGATACGCTCCTGAAAATCGCCGAATGGATGAGCGGGCAATACCTCGCGCCCCTCGGCGAAACATTGTTCTGTATCTCGCCGCCCGCGCGCCGTCCCTCCCCGCACCGTCACCCGTTCGAATACAAGAACAGCTTCTCCACCCTCTCGCCCGCTCAGCAGACGGCCTACGAGACTATTCTCCCGTCCGTGGGCAAGCCGGAAACCTTCCTCATCTACGGCATTACCGGCTCGGGCAAGACGGAGGTCTACAAGCACCTCGCGCGAGAAGCCCTCGCGGCGGGAAAGTCGGTCATCATCCTGATCCCGGAAATCTCGCTGACCTCGCAGACCCTGCGGCGGTTCTACGAGAGCTTCGGGAAGGAAGTGGCGATCTATCACAGCCGTCTTTCCGACGGGGAACGGCTGTCCGAATGGAACCGTATCCTGCGCGGCGAGGCGCGCGTCGTGATCGGGCCGCGTTCGGCTATCTTTTCGCCTGTGAAAGAGTTAGGGCTCATCATCGTCGACGAGGAGCACGAGACATCGTACAAATCCGGCACCTCGCCGCGTTACCATGCCCGGCAGGTCGCGCTGTTCCGCTCGAAGCTCGAAAGCGCCGCGGTCGTCCTCGGCTCCGCCACCCCCCAGCTCGAAACCTACTACCACGCGCTTCACGGCGACATCCGGCTGATCGGGCTCAATTCGCGCTACGGGAAGGCGGAAGTCCCGGCAGTGCAGATCCTCGATATGAAGCAGGAGCCGATGGGCAACTCGCTCATCTCGTCGGTACTTATGACGAAAATTCTCGAGACGTTCGACAAGGGGCGGCAGGCGCTGATTTTCCTGAACCGCCGGGGCTTCTCGCCGTCGCTCCTCTGCGAGGACTGCGGCTTCCATTACGAATGCCCGTCATGCGACGTCAGCCTGACGTTCCATAAGCGCGAACATAAACTGGTCTGCCATCATTGCGGGTATACGTCGACCCCGGCGGATAAATGCCCGTCGTGCGGCGGGATACGGATGAAGTCCATCGGCATCGGCACCGAGAAGATCGAGGACGCGTTCAAGGCGATGTTTCCCGGGCGCGAGGTGGTACGGATGGACCTCGATACGACGCGCACGAAGCACGGTATCGACGAGATACTCGACAAGATACGCGACCGCCACGCCGACCTGATTGTCGGGACGCAGATGGTGGCGAAGGGGCACGACCTGCCGGGGATTCACCTGGTCGGCGCGCTCCTCCCGGACATCACGCTCAGTCTGCCGGATTTCCGCGCCCCTGAGCGGAACTTCGTCCTTCTCACGCAGGTTGTCGGACGCGCCGGACGGCGGGATATTCCCGGAGAGGCGGTTATCCAGACCTATATGCCCGATCATTATTCCATCGTATCCGCGGCGAAGCAGGATTATAAAGAATTCTACGAGAACGAGATAAAGAAGCGCGAACTATTCGGTTATCCGCCGTTCACACGCCTCGCGCGGCTGGTGATACGCGGGAAGGATAAGGAGAAACTCGAGAAGTTTATCGCCGAACTGACGGAGTATATCGAGCGTCTGCGGAAGGAAACCCCGCCGGGATTGCGAATCCTCGGCCCGGTCTCGTGTCCCCTTGAAAAGTTGAATAATCAGTACAGGTATCATATAATTATTAAATCGGGAAAGTTCCAGCAGATAAAGAGTATCGCGCAGAAGGTCCGTCTGTTCTTTCAGGGCTGCAAAGCTGCTTCAACCTTATTTCTGGAAATCGATATCGATCCGGTGAGTATGCTCTGATGGAGACTCCATGCAGGAATTGTCGTCAAAAGTTAAATCTCGTTTAAATATATTAACCGGTATCATCTACGGCCTGGTCGGGATAATACTCATCCGTTTATTCTATCTCCAGATCATTCGCGGCGAGGAATACCTCAAGCAATCCCTGAGCAATAAGACCCAGATTATTAAAATTCCCGCTTACCGGAGCGTCATTTACGACCGAACCAAGGAAAATAAACTCGCGTACAACCGTAAATCGCTCTGTATCGTCGTGATTCCCGCCAACTTACCGGAAGACCCGTTCGAGCAGGAAACCGTCCTGTCCAACGCGGCTATCCTGCTGAATATGAAAATCGACGAAATCAAACTGAAAATCACCGAACAGGCGTTCGATAAATATACGACGGTCGTACTGAAGTACGATATCGACCCGGAGATTCTGGTCAGGTTCGCCGAGCATATCGAGAAGTATCCCGGCCTGCTATGGGAAAACCGTCCCCGGCGCGTCTATCCGTTGATGGAAAAATCGTCGCAACTGATCGGCTATACCGGGATTATCAGCAAACAGGAACTCGCGCTCCTCAAGGGCAAACCGGAGTATCATTACGGAAGCGTGCTCGGCAAGATGGGAATCGAATCGCAGTACGACTTCGATATCCGCGGGAAAGAAGGGATACTCGAACGAGTGGTGGACGCGAAGGGTAACGTAATCGAGCAGACGGTACAGAAAGAACCGGTCGCGGGAAATCCGCTCGTACTGTCCATCCATAAAGACCTGCAGGAATTAGGATACCAGCTTCTCGCGGGGCGCCCCGGCGCGATCGTCGCGTCCATACCGTCAACCGGGGAAATTCTCGCCCTCGTCAGTTCGCCCGGTTTCGACCCGAACCTGTTTACGGAACGTTTCTCCGAGAACGAATTTTTTATCCTGAAAAATAACCCCGATAAGCCGTTCCTGAACCGGGCTATCAACGGAACCTACCCGCCCAGTTCGATCTTCAAGCTGATTACCGCATCCGCGGCGTTGGCGGCGGGGGTTCCGATCGCGAAGACGGTCAAGTGTACCGGGCAGGTGAGGATCGGCAACCGTTATTTTAAATGCTGGAATATTCACGGTACGATGAATATGATATCCGGTATCGCGAACTCCTGCGATTCCTACTTCTATAACATCGGCCTGCAAATCGGCCGCGACTTAATACTGGATTTCGCGCGTTCTTATGGATTCAACCAGAAAACGAAAATAGACCTGCCCGGTGAAAACTACGGGCTTATCCCGGAAATGGACTGGTTTGTCAAGCGCTATAAACGCCCGTGGTCGCAGGGCGACACCGCCAATATCTCCATCGGGCAGGGCGACTTGCTCGCCACCCCTATCGAGATCAACGTGCTCACTATGGCGATAGTCAATAAGGGCCTGGTTTACCAGCCGTACCTGCTGAAGGAAATCCTCTCCTATGATAAAAAAGAGGTGATCTGGACAAAACAGCCGGTGATCCTGCGGAAGGTCAACCTCAATCCAAAGTATTTCGATATTCTACAGAAGGCGATGCGGGAGGTCTGCCAGAACGGTACGGCGGCATGGGTACAGAACAGCGTAGCGCCGAATATCCCGATCGCCGGGAAAACCGGGACGGGCCAGGCCGGCGGTACGAAAGAAGACCACGCGCTGTTCACCTGCTTCGCGCCCTACGGCCATACGAACCTTGACGAAATGATATGCGTCACTGTGGTGGTCGAGCACGGCGGAGGAGGTTCCGCGGCGGCGGCGCCTATCGCGGCACAGATGGTCGATTATTACTATAAAAATATTATGAAGATCGATTTGACAAAAAAGGAAACACCCTAATGCTGAAAGAGAATCTAAAAAATATCAACTACGGCTTTATTATAATACCGTTATTGCTCTCCGTGATCGGTCTGATATTTATATACAGTTCCGGTATTTACCCCGATGGGAGCAACTCGGGGCAATATCTGAAACAATTAATCTGGATGTTCATCGGGCTGGGATTAAGCGTCGGCATCATGACTCTCGACTATTACCAATTGGTCGAGAACGCGGAAATTTTCTACCTGATCGGTATACTGGTTCTCGCGGCGACACTCATTATCGGTAAATCGATTCGCGGTGCGAAGAGCTGGTTCGGCGTTGCGGGTCTGGGTATTCAGCCGTCGGAAATCATGAAATTATTCTACATCCTCCTTTTAGCGAAATTTTTCTCGAACGCATCACCCACGGAGAACCGTCTCCGTACTTTTATCATCAGTCTGGTTATGCTGGGAATTCCTCTCGGACTGATTCTTCTCCAACCCGACTTGGGGACGTCGCTGGTATTTATCGGAATCTATATCATCATGAGTTTCATCGGGATGCCGGACGACCGTTATGTGAAGTACATCGTGTTTACCGGACTGGTGACCGCGGTGCTGGTGCTCGGGAACGCCTATTATAAATTTTACTTCCTCGAAATGTACCAGTCGCATATCGAAATATTCGATGTTTTATTTAATTTTAATACGATGCTGATTATCGCGATAGCCATGTTCCTTTATACGCTGGTGGCAGTAATCCTTGAATTTTTTAATCCCGTGGAGATTATCCGAAAGATTCTGCCGTTTACGATCATCGCGGGGATAGGGTTCGGGGTGGCCGCGGTCTCAAATGTAGTTCTCAAACCGTATCAATGGAAACGTCTGCTCGTATTCCTCAACCCCGAGTTCGACCGTTGGGGCGCGGGCTATAATATCATCCAGTCAAAAATCGCCATCGGATCGGGGGGCTTTGCCGGGAAGGGAATCTTCCGGGGTACGCAAAATCTACTGGGATTCCTCCCTGAAAAAAGCACCGATTTTATCTTTTCAATTATCAGCGAAGAAGCGGGATTCCTCGGAGGGGCATTCGTCATAGCCCTGTTCTGTATCTATTTCTTCATGATTATTCGGACTATCGCAAACGCGCATGACAAGGAAGGGATGCTGATATCCGCGGGAATTCTCGGGATGTTCTTTATCCATTTTATCATTAATATCGGTATGACACTGGGAACCGCCCCGGTAACGGGCTTACCACTTCCGTTTGTCAGCTACGGTGGTTCGTCCTATCTGACGTTTATTCTCGCGGGCGCGTTATTATCGAATATTCACTCCCGCCGTTTCGTTCATTAATATTCATAATTCTGCTTGTCTAATTCGTGATTCCCGCTTATACTAGAGCCGGAGGTGAATCATGAAAACTATTAAAATCGTTTTCTTCGGTTTAATAATATCACTATCGGGATGGTCGCAGATGAATAATCAGAATATCGGCAAGTACAAACTGAAATGCGGATACCTGACGCGTTGGGGTATGGATTATATAACGATCGATGCTATGGATGAGAAGACTGTTACCGGAAAAATCGGCATCGACTGGTCAATAGGCCCGGAAGCGCGCCTGCCGTTAGAATGGGAAATATTTTATTCATTAAAGTACACCGGGAAAATCATCCAGAACGGTAATGCGTTCCAGTTCGAGGTAAATATCGCAAACCGTATGAAGTACCAATTTACTTTCTATTTCTTATGGGTTGATCGGCCTGTGCTCACGGGATTCCTGAAACTCAAACCGGTCAAGAAAGAATACGGCCCATCGATGGTAACAGGCGCGTTCGCGGAAAAAATTACCGGGGAGTAAACCGGCTGCTAAAAAAGAATGATAGTTATTTTTTCAAAAATATTGAAAGGGTATTGTTTTTAAGTTATAATTTTATTGTTCAGGTATATTGAGGAGGGTGGAATGGGTGCACTTACGGACGCGGCCGCGAAGGGGAATCCCGACGAGGTCCGGCGGCTTATCGGCGCTGGCAGCCCGGTAAATGAAATTACGGATTTCGGACTAACCCCGCTGCACTTCGCGTGCGCATCGGGTTATATTGAAATCATCAAGGACTTGATTCAGGCGGGGGGGGATGTCAATGCGCGCGCGGGAAACGACGCAACTCCGCTGCACGCGGTGGTATTGAAGGGCAGTCTCGAAGGGGTGAAACTACTGGTAGACGGCGGGGCGGATTTGAACGCGAAGGACGACCTTGGGAATACTCCGTTTCAATTAGCGGTGCTCAAGGGAAATGAGGATATTGTCGCTTATTTTCGTTCTATCGGCGTTACCGGCTAGGGTGGAATTCCTTTCAGTCAGACGGTCACAATTAAAAGGAGGAAATACATGGCGGCAAAATTCGAGGTTTTTAAAAACAAACAGGGTCAGTACCAATTCCATCTGAAAGCGCCTAACGGGGAGATTATCGCGGCAAGCGAATCCTATACCGGAAAAGACGGCTGTATGAACGGGATCGAATCGGTCAAGAAAAACGCCCCCGACGGTAAATTTGAGGTTTACCAGGATAAGAAAGGCGAGCACCGTTTCAACCTGAAAGCGGGTAACGGCGAGATTATCGCGGTCAGCGAGGGTTATACCAGCAAAGACGGCTGCATGAACGGAATCGAATCGCTCAAGAAAAACGCCCCGACCGCAGCCATCGTAGAATTGTAATAATAAAGGGGCTGTCTCAAAAGGGTGTTTTTCCTGTCACTGCGAGTACCCGAAGGGTGTGAAGCAGTCTTTCTAACTCATTATAAGCGTTAAAAATAGATTGCTTCGGCTTACGCCTCGCAATGACATAGAATACTCATTACAATACCTTTTGGGACAGCCCCTTTTTTTATCAGAAAATATTCTCCGGCGCTTTTAATGTGAAATAGTGCAGAATCCGGTTATAGACCGGTATTTCCTTCTCGGGAAGTGTCTGTATCACTTTTTCGTTGCCCGTGTCGATTGCGGCTTTATCGCGGGAGAACAGAAGCGCCGAGGAATCCTGTCCGTAACGTACTTCATCCCCGCCCTTCCGCTGGATTAACGATACCGCGGTTAACGAGGACTTGATATCGTAGAGGAAATTGACCTCGCCGGAGTCGTCGTTTTTAATAAAAGTAAAATACGCCTGTACGACAGGGTTTTCGTCAGTACCTACCCGGTCGTATTTCTTCAGCTTCCACCCGAATGCGGATAAGTCTTCCCCGAACACGTCTTCTAAACGTTCGCCGAATGCCTGAATGTTTTCTTTGATACTCACTTTTTTCTCCCATTTGTAAAAGATATTTTAAAGGATTTCCGGGCATTTGCCAAATTATTGCGCTATCGCCGTTGGGAAACCCGCGTTCAATTCCGTAGGAATATATACCGATAATGATTCATTATGGCGGAGTCAAATGAATAATAAAAAAATAGCCGGGATCCTCATTTTCATTACCGCGCTTCTGGTCTTCGGTACATCGGCATATATCCTGATCGAAAAATGGTCGATACCGGACGCCCTGTATATGACGGTAAACGTATTGACGACTATCGGGATAAGGGAGCCTCATCCCCTTTCGCTCGGGGGAATATTTTTCACAATATTCTTCTCGCTGCTGAGTTTCTTCGCCCTTGCGGCTGTAATCAGTATCCTAAGTTCCGTTATCGTAGAGAACCTTATCTACGGCGACAGGAGGAGAAAAAGAATGCTTAAAAAAATTATGCGGATGAAGAACCATATCATCGTCTGCGGCGCCGGAAAAATCGGGAAATATGTCATCAATACCCTGCTCGAACTGAAAAAAACGTTCGTGGTCATCGATTCCGACGAGAAGCTGATAAAAACCCTGAACGACGAGAATCCCAAGGTGCGGGAGATTCTTTCTATTGTGGGGGACGCCACCAACGAGGAAATCCTCGCGCAATCGGCGGTAGAAAACGCGTACGGACTGATCGCCTGTATGCCGGAGGACTCGCAGAACCTCTTCATCGCGTTAACCGCCCGCAAACTCAACCCGGATATCCATCTATCGTGCTATATCGCCGATGAAATGAATTTCTCGAAATTCAAACTGGTCGGCGTCGAGGAGCTTATCCCCGGGGATTATGTTATCGGGAGGCGTCTCGCGGTATCCCTGCTCAATAAGAATATCGCGGTATTCCTCGAGCAGACGAATGTTATCGGGGAGAACGAGTCGTTTTTCGTGGGGGATATTGTGATCGATAAGCGTTCCAAGTATATCAATAAAACGATCAAAGACGCGGCGATTTACAAAAATACGGGGCTTCTGATTTTCGCGATCCGGCAATGGAACGCGGAGCATTTTACGTTCAACCCGAATCCCGATGTTCCCCTGCAGGCGGGCGATACACTGATCACCTTCGGATCGCAGAAGGATTTGGAAAGGCTCGGGCATTATATCAACAGTTAATCCCTATCTCCGAGGAGTGCAGGGAGATCAGGAATCCTATTCTCTCGACCATGATCTTGATGGCCTGATTAATAGGATACCGGCGGGTTCCGAACTCAGCGATCAGGGGCTCGATGGTACGGGTATACTCCTCCATCAGAGGCGGAACGTTCCCGGACTGCGCGGCATGGGTAAGCTCGTTAACATAGCGGTTCTTTATCAGACGGCAGGTGATTAACGCGCTGACTCCCTTTTTATTCGACGCGGCAGTGAATCCGAACAACCGGCAGATCATCCCGCGATAGGGATACATGGAACACCCGCCTTTATCGGGTTCATCGGATTGAAATGCGTATAAAACACAGACGGGACGCTCGGGCTGATCGTTAATTTTCGACAGAACCGCCATCGCGCCGCCCGAATCCCAAAGCATCAGCGCGAGAGGGAGAAATTCCCCGGGCGACGCCTCAACGTCAGGATTGTTGCAGCAGTGTCCGCAGCCGCTCTGACAATCGATACCGGTTTCCTTCTTATAAGTAGAGACCGCGTGTTCCAGATCGGAGTAAATTTTTATTACTTCGTAACTGAGATTTATTATTTCTTTTATCATACATATTCCCTTTAGTTAAGGGGATAATTATAAATTGTTTTATGATTATGTAAAGAAATATTAAAATATATTTCCAATTTTTATAACGTATCTTCTTTACAAATCCCGATAAAGAACGTAAAATTCTATAGAGTTAAAAATTGAATATTAATAAGGATTTTATGAAACTCAATCGCAGCCTATCATTTCGTCTTCTGAGCGCCCTGTTTATCGCTTTTACATTGGTAGTCTTTTTATTTCAACTTCCCGCGTATCTAGTTTTCTATCCGCGGTATCAGGAATTCATCCTCCGAAATTTTTACCAGACCGTTTCTCAAAAAACTGCCGGGCAACTGGACTCGTTTTTGAATGCGCGTTTTAATGTTTTGAAATTCGCCTATCAGGAAAACGAAATAAAGAATATTCTGAATAATCCCTACGCCCCGAATGTAAAAGAAATGCTTGAAGACACATGGTTGATTACAAAAAATTATTCAGGAAACTCCCTGCTCGTTGTGCATCTTACCAAACAGATATTTATCGACGGACAATACGGGGGGACGCTTAACCCGAAAAACCAGTCCGACCAGTGGTATTTCCGTCTCTCTGTTACTAATTATCAATACGTGATATTTACCGACTGGCACCAAATCCTGAAATATCCTTATGTCTGGCTTCTTAATATCATCAGGACTCCCGATGCTGAGCTTGGAGTCATCGGTTTCGGAATTGAAATCAGCGAGCTTTTGGATTATCTCAGGCATGGGGACGACGATCTGAATTCTACCGGCGCCGGGGAGGACGCATTCCAGATCATGCTGGTTGACTCTGAAGGAAGGATAAAAGTAAAAAAAGGGATGCTTTTCTACGATGGAGAGAATTTTTTCGATGGTCTCGACCCCGAATCGGTGGGAGATTGGAAGAACTGGGACAATATCCATCAGGTATATAAAAAAGACGGTACAGTATACTATTATTCCGCGCTCCCTTTGATCTCCACAAAGGACACCCCTTCGCCGTGGTATTTGATCTGCGGGGTTTCCGATCAGGTTCTTTACGGCAGCGTAAGATGGCAGATTTTAATATACTTTATCGGTATACTGTTTCTCTATATGGGATTTATCATTTTTGCATCGGTAATTATATCTAAAATGGTGATTAAGCGTCTATCGTTACTCTCGTTCGCCGTCGAGGCTATCGCGCAGAATAAGCTGGATACCCGCCTCCCCGAGGGTTCCGCCGATGAAATCGGCCGCCTGACGGAGAACATTTCGAAGATCAAGGATAATATTTCCGAATACCACAACCATCTCAACGATGTTATCCGCGCGCGGACGGAGGAACTTCAATTCGCGCTCACCAAACTCGAGCAGAAGGAGGAGTTGGCACGGCATGAAATCCTTTTCGCCGCGTCGATACAACAAGGTCTCATCCCTCCGCCTATCACATGGGGCAACCTGTCGGTCTCGTCCTATATCCGCCAGATGGAGCAGATCGGCGGTGATATTATCGATGTGATGGAGACCGGCGAACAGCTTGTCACCTATCTCGCGGATATTTCAGGCCACGGTATCCCCGCGTCTATGATCAGTATGCTGACAAAGATTGCATTCCTTTACGCCATCCAGAACGAGGAAAATATCATCGAGATCGCGAAGGAAGTCAACCAGAAAATCCATTTCCTGATAAACCGCCAGGAAATTAAATATAGGGCAGTTCTAAAAACTCACCCGAAATTATAGAAATAGTGTAAAGTATGATAAAATCATAGTCAAAGAAACGAGGGACGGCTATGACGAAAATCAAGAAAAAAGACCGCGGACTGTTCGAGTATGA
>JABLXV010000033.1 GCA_013177895.1 Brevinematales bacterium
GCGACAGCTCGAAAACTGCTCGGGATTATCTATGATACTCTCAAGAATGGATGGGTGTTCGAGGACTTCCCGAATTTTATACTGAAAAATACATAAGTAGATTGTTTTTTATCATAGGAGAAAGAACGAAAGAAAGAGGTTCCCCGCCGGATCCCGCTTTGTAGTGCAGGGGCGCGAAACGGGAAACGCCGCAACTCGCCTCAAGCTCCTCAGTAAGTGAAAACAGGTCGCGCTCGAACAACGGCGTTTCAACCCGTTTCGCTTAGAAAAAGTCGCGGCATAGCGGCGGGGCATAAACGGCCAAAATACGTAACCGCATATTAGAATTGCAGTTGTCTGCCCAACCGCGATACTCCCCGCAGCGGTATGCAATCCGCGAATATTTTTGCTAAAAGCGCGGGAAACCTGTAGAATACGGGATAGCTGAAAAGGAAGGTATATTATGGAAACGATAAAAAAGAACGACGAACCGATCCGCTTATTCAAGTCGGATGCGCTGGAGTTTTTCACGCATATTTCGCCGGTTGTCGTGGCGGTCGTCTGGGCGCCGATCATCGGCCTGTTTGTCACCCTGTCGGCGATCGAATCGTCCGCGGCCGGGCAGATATGGGTCGTTTTCCCGGCGTTTATACTCGGCGCGTTCCTATGGACGTTCTGGGAATATATCCTGCACCGATTTTTATTCCATTATCATCCCAAGTCTGAGGCCGGTAAACGGATCAATTTCCTGTTTCACGGGATTCACCATGCCCAGCCGATGGAGAAGACGCGGCTTGTGATGCCCCCGGTCGTGAGTCTCCCGTTAGGGCTGATTTTCTACGGGCTATATTTTCTGCTGTTCTTCCTCCTGTTCGGGCTGCCGCTATGGGTGAAACCGTTATTCGCCGGCACGGTGTTCGGATACCTCTGCTACGATATCACGCATTACGCGACCCATCATTTCAGGATCAAGGGCGGATATCTGGAAAGCGTGCGCTCGCATCATATGAAGCACCACGCCTCCACCCCGGATAAACGCTTCGGGGTGACCAGTAAGTTATGGGACCTGGTGTTCGGTACGGAGCCCGGCGAGGCGAAATAGACGAGACGGAGGGGGATATGAGAAAACACCCCGAGATAGGATGCTGCGGCCTCGAGTGCGGGCTTTGCCCGAGGTACTATACCGACGGCGGGTCGCGTTGCCCCGGGTGCGGCGGCGAGGGTTTCGAGGAGAAACACCCGTCATGCGGGTTTGTTACCTGCTGTGTAAAAAAGCATGAAACCGAGGCCTGCGGGCTTTGCGCGGAATTCCCGTGCGGAAGGTTCGACAACGAGACGGGGGAGCATGATTCGTTTATCACCCACCGGAACGTGATGTCCAATTCCCGCGAGATCGGTAAAGCGGGGATGGACGCGTTTATAAAGGGGTTAGCCGGAAGGATGTCGGCGCTCGAAATAATGCTCCGCGATTACGACGACGGGCGTTCGAAAAGTTTCTACTGTCTGGCGTGTGCGTTACTATCCCCGGATACGCTGAAATCCGTTATCGGCGGGATACCGCCGGAGGGAGACCGTAAAGCGCGGGCTAAGGAGCTCAGGGAGCGGCTGGAGGAATTGGCCGGGAAGGAAGGAATCGAGTTAAAATTACGGCTTTAACGATAGAAAGGAGCTGATTATGGACGGCACACGCCGCGAGAATATCACGCGCGGGGCGCATGTAAATATCGTACTGAAGAAAGACCAGCCGACCGGGGCGTTGACCGAGGGTTATGTGAAGGATATCCTCACCAGTTCGCCGTACCATTCGCGCGGGATCAAGGTACGTCTGGAGACCGGGGCGGTCGGCCGCGTACAGGAAATGCTGGAGTAGGATGTATGAAGGAAATGAATTACCTGCGCGTGCAGGTGCGGTATAGCGGAAAAACCGGGAAGCCGGTCGGGATATTCGCGGCGGTGTACCATCTGATGAACGCGGGAGCGTTATCGGCAGAGGAAACAAAGCTGTATAAAGATATCGAGGCATGGTTCGAGGAATATCTGCCGAACCCGCCGTTCTATGATAACGGGAATCCCGATAAGGCGATCACCTACTTCAAGAACAACAAAACCTTACATATGCTGGAAAAGCTCATGCCGTTATTGGGGCTTCTCGATAAGTATAAAGTACCCTATGATGTGGTTTATACCAATTTTCCCGGGAATATTATCTACGAGGACGATTTTCAGGTCGCGGTAATCTGAAATCCCGTCAATCTCGCGCTTTCATCCCATAGTTCTTTAGCCTTTAAAGTATCATAGCTCTCGCCGGACGAAGGGGCATCCATGCCGCGGTCGAAATACTTTCCGCTGGCCGGGACGTCTGTTATGAGTTTCGATAACGCCAGCCCCGCCTTATCGGTGGTACAGCTGCCGGGGATAAATCCCGCAAATACCGGAAGCATGATGTACCACGCGAATTTCATCATCGGCGAATTATTTCGCCCGAGGCCGGTACCGGGCAGAAGCCCCGGATTGAACGCGTTTATCATAATATCAGGCCGGCGGCGGGAGAGCTCATAAGTAAAGAAGATATTGCAAAGTTTGGATGTCGCGTAACGGCACATACCGAGCTTCGATAAGTTCGCATCGGGGGTATCGGCAGGGTGTGCCATTTCCTCGGGGGTGGTATAATTCGGCGGTGCGAACGATCCCTTACCGGCGGGGTTATGAAGCCCGCTCGATACGACCGCGATCTTTTTCAGTTCGGCGTATTTTGCTGTCAGGAGATTGGCCAGGAGGAAATGCCCCAAATGGTTGACCCCGAACGTCTCCTCGAACCCGTCGGAGGTATAACGCGTCTTACCCGCGTATTGCACCCCGGCGTTACAGATAAGACCGTGTATAAGAGGCTTGGTCTCGTTGACAAATCCGCGGATAGATGTTAACGAGCCCAAGTCGAGCCGACGCACATCGATGGAATCGTTTCCTGTCAGCCGTATCAGCTTCCCGCGCGCGGTATTCCCTTTCGCGGTGTTTCTGCACGCAATGATGACGGCGTATCCCTGTCTGAGGAGGTGCTTCGTGGCATGGAATCCCAGCCCTGAGTTTCCCCCGGTAACGATAATTGTTTCTATAATAGTGCTCCTATTTCATAAATATTGAATTATGATTTACGCAACGGTAATCGTATATTCTGCGGTAACCTCGCAGTTTCCGCGAAGATTGTCCCATACCGGGCAGAAAGCCTCCTCGGTCAGCTGTATAGCGCGCTTGATATCAGAGTCCTGAGCATCGGGGGACACCAGTTCGAAGAACAGTTCGATTTTATGGAACGATGTGGGGTGTTGTTCGCGGCGGTATCCTTTTGCGCGCGCGTTAAACGATATGACGGTTTTCCGCTTCTTTCGCAGGATGGAGACGATGGTCGAGCCGCTGCATGAGGCAAGGCTCATCAGAAGGAGCTGCATCGGCATATATCCCTGCCCGTCCCCGAGCGGCGGGACATAATCGAGGGTGATCGGCGGATTATCCCCGGCGGAGCCTTTGAATCCCAGTTTATTGTTGACGAGTTCGACCGCGCATTCCAGAAAGTCAGACATAATGATCTCCTTTTGAAAAAATATTTCATATATTGCTGAAATAGAATAGAATTATACTCTAATCTCCGTGCTCCCGCAAGAAGTTTAAGTTTTTCTATAATCAGCATGATAAAAAATTCGGAACGTCCTACTGATAATTTGGGAAATTTATCGAATTTTCAGAACGAAAAACACTAATATACTTTTCGAAATTGAAAAAATTTGAAATTCTAAAAAAGCGTGTTATAATAATGGTACAGGGTTGGTCTCTTTAAAAAATGAAATTAATAAAAAAAAAGTGTTGACAAAAATAAAAAATAGTGTATGATTATTTAAAAACCAAATGGAGGGTTGTATGCGCAAAGTCTGGTATTTATTTCTAGCTCTTTGTGTGGTGGGTTTCGCTCCTGTTTTCGCACAGAGCGATGACGAACCTATTTCGATGGTTGATGGTAAGCCCGATACCGATGGTGACGGGATACCGGATGAGTGGGAAAAACAGTATGGTTTGAATCCCAACAATATGTTTGACGGCAAAATGGATATGGACGGCGACAAGATCAAGAATATCGATGAGTATAAGCTGAAAACCAATCCTACCGACAAAGACGTCGATAAGAACAAAGACGGAGTTGCGGACGATTGGATGAAGTTTTATGGTTTTACCGACGCTAACGCGGATGCGGACGGCGACGGTGTTTCGAATAAAGAAGAATATGAAGCGGGTACGAATCCGACCGATGCAAACTCCTCTCCAAAAAAAGTAGCGAAAGTATCGCAAAAACATCCTGAACCCATTATGGATGGCATCAAAGAGAATATCGATCCCAATATTCCTGATAATCACCTTATCAAACCGAATGTTCTGAAATTTTTAGATCCTATTGGTGATGACAAAGGGCCTGGATACTATACTTATCCGACAAACCCTGTCTATGTACCTGGAGGGTTTGATATAGTTTCCTTTACAGTAGATGCATCTGGTTCAGACAATGTTATTTTTCAAATAACAATTAATGCGGATGTAAAGCAAGACTGGGGTATGGCTGCTGATTTCGATATCCAGCATTTTCAGATATATATTGATCAGGATAAGGTTCCCGGTTCCGGTAATGTAAAAAGTATTCCGGGGTTGAATATATATTTTGATCCGGCGGATGCGTGGGAAAAGGCGGTTATTATTACACCACAGCCCGATTCTCGTGTACAGATAGAAATAGATGTAAAAGCAAAAGAGATGTCTGGGGATATAGTTGTACCGATAAAGATTTCCGCTCAGGGTAGAACTTTTACTGCAGTTGTTAAAAAATCTGACTTAGGAATAACACCTGATACGGATATTACTACATGGGGTTGGCAGCTTATAGCTCAATCGAATGAAGGTTACCCTGATCCCGAAGATATATTAACTAGAAATGTGAACGAGTATCGCGGTTTGCACCGTTTCGGCGGCGGTAACGATTACTGGGGTGACCCGGAATTAATGGATTTGCTGGTATGGCCTGCAAAAGGTACGTTGCAGGAAGCAAAGGATCAGTTTGCTATCCTAAATGTATGGGAGAGTTACCCCGATCCGAAATTGGATATCAAAGCAGTTGTTCCTTTGATATACTCTGATGCAACCGAACAATGGGCACCTCCAGGAGGATTCTCGGGATTTGCCAAAGATTTGGCGGCTAAGATTAAACCGCCTGCCCAAAAAGATAAGTATGTTAGCGATAATTTTACGTTCTCCGGTAGTGTTAATGCGCAATGGTATTATAACTTAGACAACACCTCATTAACTCCTGCACACCCAAGTTCTTTTGGGGGTGGAGGCTTGGATATTACGTTTAGACCGGATTCATATTATGATAACCATATTTATTCCCGTTTCACCCTGGAGTTTTACGGAAAAGCTTTCACTGATTTAGTGAACTTCTATGCCCGTATTTCAACGTGGTGGGGCCCTGATGCACAATGGGATTATTGGCGGGGGAATTATTATAAAGAAACACATGCTCCTCAGGGAGTTTCTATTGATTTCGAGGCTTTTAGATTCCAATTAGTGAATCCTATTCCTACAGTTGACTATATTTCAATAGGCAACTATGAATACCATATTTCCGCATGGACAGTTGGCGCTGCTTCATACCCCGATAGGGATAAATTTAAAGGAGTATTTCTTGACGGGTCCAGCGAGGTAATGAAAATAGTATATAATGTAGCATATTTTTATCCCTTCCCTTGGCTTGGGTTAGGATGGAGCCTTGGTGATTATACGGCGCGTGATAATGTTATTTCCGGTTTGTTTAAATTTGAACCTTTAAGCTTTTTAAAAGTTAAGACAACAGGTATGCTGTATTCTGATTGGGAGTATGGCAAAAAAGATAACGATACAGGTTTAACTGGTTTAGCAAAAAGATTTCAGAATGCCGCGGGCGATTTAGATGTAGTTATAGATTTTAAAGCTTTAAATACAGACTTTGGTTTTCAGGTACAAGGTGGTATTTCACAGGTTTGGCGCGGTACTAATATAACCTCAGGCGGTATAATAGGTGATAGTGGGGTTGGTATTCCTGCCGGTATTAATGATATTTTCGGTTTCTTTGGCGTAGGAACCCTAAAAATGAAGAATTTATTTGGTAGTAGTATCAACGTTATTTTGCAGGGGTTCTATTTGCACGATTATTACTCGATAATGGCAGGACGGGGTGATTACGGTTTTGCCGCACGTCAAGATGTATTCCTGATGTATGGAAATCAGTCTGCTTCCGCTTATGCACAGGATGACGCTAAGTTTAAAAAATGGGATTTCGTTATGTGGGAAAGCGTTGGTGATGGGCAATGGGCAGGCGGTACAGGAATTATCGAAATGACAGCCGGGTTGCTGAATATTCATACTGAGTTTTCCGTTTGGGGCTTTAATAATACCAACTGGAATAAATTACCTTCTGGATATACGAACGGGCAGATCATAACGCATCCTACAATACCGGCAGCAACATATACGAATAATACGCTCGCATACGCGATGCGCGGATACTTCTCAATGGGATACAAACTGAATATCGGTTCCGGTCTTGATCTTAAACTCAGTTATTTGTTTAATCATACCATGGACTGGTGGCCGATGTCCGCAACCTCTCATACCCGCGACGGTATGACCGGAGTTTATATGTTCAACTACGGCTTTACATACTTCAGCCATGTGCCCAAGATTACCGCATATTATCAGTTTACAAAAGCACTCAAAATTGGTCTTGGATTCGAATATCAGAACGATACCATACATGACTTATATCCCGGTGCTACATATCCGGATTATAACGTTCAGGGATATTCGCTGATATTTGATTTACAGATTAATACTCCTTTGGGCACTATTCGCTCATATGTACAGGGGTATATTTCAGATAATCCCAGAGGTATAATTTGGGGTGGAACACACAGTGCTGATTTCAGGACACCTTATATTTATTTTGGTAATAAGTATAATATCCTTGCGCTCACTGAATTAGATATTTACTTCTAAAAGGAGGAAAAAATGAAGCGTATATCATTTCAAATTACATCATTACTCATATTCGCCTTAGTTGCGTTATCCGGTTGCTGGTCGCTAACTGATGAGCCTACTTTTAGAACTGAATTAAGACCGGGCGAGGATCCGGGTCATGCAGGCACTACGAATTATCAGTATGTCTCAAATGTAACTATTTATGGAACCGTTCTGGCAACAATTAATGATGCCGACGGGGATTACAAGGGTGACGGTACGTTGAGAATGCCCCCTGCGATTCTGTTTCCTGATGTGTTTGATATCCATCAGGTAATTATCACAGCGGATTCGACGAATGTATACTTCTATATTGCTTTTCAGGACAGATATTATTCTTCTCCTGACGATGCAACAAACAGTGTCGCCGGATTCTTTAATATGTTCGTTGGTATTCAAATCGGTCAGGCCGGTGATATGACCGGTAATCCGAATATACAATTTTTCGCTCCGATCGACGGAACTCAGGATCAGCTGGATACTAAAGTGAATGCGACCGGTTTTACCTTTAAATATGGCATAGGCTTAATAGGGAACACTCCGACAGACACCGCTTTTTCACAGCCGGAAATACCCGGTACTTTGTTCGATGCATTTGGTAATTCCGGATCGATCGGTGATATAAAAACAGGGCCGAATTTAACGAATGTACAGTCAATATTTACCCCTTACGAATACCCTAATACCTGCACGACCTTCGTAGTTGTCGTCCCCCGTGGGACATGGCTGACCGCAGGCGAATGGCGAATATTAATATTCTCGTGGAACTGGCAGGATTACGGTCATAACGACCACTTGGAGTATCCCGGGTTTAACGGTCATCTTCGTGAAAATTCCGGCGGTATTCCCGTCAGTTGGCAGTTCGGATCGTCGGGCGGTTCTGTTGCCTTAATGGCGGATATTGTTACCTCTGATTCGAATGTACAGAAGACCATCCTGACCAAGGGAAGCGAAGCGGTTACCGCCGACCAGTGTATTACAGTAACATTACCTTAAAAATTTTTTAGGAGGTTCATTTATGAAAGGTTTGAAGAAGCTAAGTCTAGTTTTTGCTGCTGTTTTAGCGGTTGTTTTGGCGAGTTGTGCTCCTGCGGAAGTTAAGAAAATTGACCCGACCGTTAATCCGCTGAAGATCAAGTTCGATTTCTCCGGGACGTTCAATCCCGAAACCTACGGTGTTCTTCCGTTCCTTGTCGGCGACATCAATGAAGTAATCATGGGCGCAGGCGATTGGGGATGGACCGGCAATATTAACGAGGCCGGTGTAAAGGGTGCGGATGCTGTTTCGATGCTGACCAAGGAAGCGGACGGAACATGGTCGATCACCTTAGCACCTACCAACAATACTGTTGCATGGGGTATCGCGTTCAAGGCTGCGAACTATCTGACCAGCGAATGGACTGCTGTTACCAATGACTTCTGGAATAATATCGGCGCGCAGTTGACCGGTGTTAACAACGAGCAGATCTTCATCTCCAACGGTGTGATCATCGCGGTTCAGAAGCCCAGCGGAACATTATCTAATGTATCCGGCGCGTTGGTTTATGACGGCTTCACCGTCAGCGCGGATCAGAAGACTGTTACTATCGACGTCGGCGCTCATGGCGGATGGTCGGTACGCGCTCCCGGCGTTACCACCAACGATATTGCCGTAACCATTATGTGGAGTGGAATTCCTTCATGGAACCAGAATCCCACGAAGACCTTAGGATGGCTCCCTCTTCTTGGATTAGTTTCTAACACCAATACCGGCGCGACCTTGGTTGTTATTCCTACTGTCACCGGTGGCGCTGGCTTCCTGCACACCAACGGTGTTGCTACATGGGATCCCAAGCAAGGTAATCTGGTTACTCTTAATGCTGGTCTGAAGACCGCTTATGTAACCTTTACGGTTCCTGCCGGTTCCGCCAGAACCTTCGAGTTCAAGATGGCGAATACCAATGGTTGGGATTCCGGCGAAGAAGCAACAACCAGGCTGGTATCCTTCCTGTTGGTGGCGCGGCTTACACTCAGGCCGTAACGTTCAGTCTCGCTCCTGTTAATCTTCCGTAAAAAAAGGCTTAAATATGAGGAAGGCGTAAGCCTTCCTCAATTTTTATTTAAGGAGTATTGTATGAAAAAGATGTTTATCTCATTACTCATATCTTTATTTTTTATTCTTATATCATGCTCGGAGAATATAGTTGTTACCAATAATTACCAGACTAATAGCTTTCTTACCAACTGGTATGTACCAGTAACAACGAATTATAATTTTCCCGGGGTAAATGGCAGTTTAACTGTGTATAGTGTAATAATTAATTCAGGCGTAACATTAAATTTTATTTTTCCTACGAATAACGGTTATATCAGTGCAAATCAGATGTGCGTATATAATATCATCAGCAACGCTCCTTATAATCCAAATACATTTAGAGATTTGTATTTTGTAATTGACGGAAATCTATTTCCTGAAGCGGTAACTAGTATGTATAATAAAACAGGAAATGTATATTCAAATATATTAAATACATATGCGTTAAAAAACGGATTTCATACCATGCAGCCTTGGCTGAAGGTGTATTATACAGCGAAGACATATTATATACCGGGTGATGAAATCATGGTGTTTGTTACGAACGATTATAATATTGTGGGGAATGTTTCCGATCCGACAAACGACGACCATGGCTATCTAGGAGATTTTTCTTTGCCGTTGAATAACGGAGCTGACGGTACATATATCGCAGGCGCGCAGGATATCACGAATATCGTGGTATATTCAGCGGGCGGTAATATGCGAATAGATTTATACATGAAATATCTATCAACTGCCTGGTCTCCCCAGACCGGATTCGATCACGTCTCGTTCCAAATATATTTGAATAATCCGGGAGTATCAGGAAAGACGTTTTTACCGAAGCAGAAATGTAATGTACCAGTAGGAATGACCGATTGGGATTATATGGTTTTCGGATATGGTTGGGGTAAAAATGTGTACTATTGCGATACCGCTTCAGTTGGGTACTTCGGTACCTCAACGGGTATTCCTGATATTTTTGTTGACGCTGGACTAAACAAAATTAGTTTTATGGTCTATGCAAATACCATTGGAAATCCCTCGAGTTTAAGCAACTGGCAGGTATATACGACAACATTCGATTTTGACGGGATGACGACGGATTTTAGATTAATCGGTCTTACGAATAGTACTCCTGATCATTTATTTCACAGCGACAGAGCTGATTTATTTGATGAGAATAAAAAATATACTAACGCGGTAGTATTGGATTGGGTTGGTCCAATTACATTATCTAATTAACGGGGGACTACTATGAATAAAAATATAATTACTTTTATTTTCATATTGGGATTCTTAATAAACTGTGGCGGTCCGACATATATCAATAATAATATATCAATATATGATCCCGCATCAATTTCTGGACCTCAGCAGATTGCCTCACCCGATTGGAGAGACGAAACAATATACTTCATCATGATTGATCGGTTTGCAAATGGAAATCCCAATAACGACATACAAATGCCCGGCGGAGCCGAACACGGGCCGACAGAGTACCAATGGAACGGTGGAGATTTTCAGGGCTTGATACAAAAACTAGAGTATATAAAGGAACTAGGTTTTACCGCAATTTGGATAACTCCGCCAATCGAAAATGAATGGTGGGATGCATCAATTCCATATGCCGGATATCATGGTTACTGGGCGTCGGTATTTACAAATGTCGATCCGCATTACGGCACGATGGAGGAATATAAAGCCTTCGTACGTTTATGCCATCTAAATGGGATTAAAGTAATCCAGGATATTGTCTGTAATCATACCGGAAATTACTTTAAAATGGACTCGGTGAATGGAAATATAACGGTAAATTCAAATTCTTACCCGATGTATCCCGCTGAGAAATACTTATCAAACAGTATCGTTTATTATATACAAAATGGTGTTTCATCATCGAACGAAGTAAGTTTTTACCATTGGACTCCTGATATTACAGATTGGAACGACTGGGTTCAATTAACAAATTATCAAGCTTCATCCTTAGATGACCTTAATTCAGAAAATCCATTTGTACTTAAAAAACTAAAAGAATGGTACAATTATTGGATTGCAAATGTAGGTATTGATGGTGTAAGAATGGATACAGCAAAGAATGTTCCTAAGGATTTTTGGAAAGATTTTTGCTTTTCATCTAATACCACAGATCCGGGAATGAGGTATTATGCCAACGGGTTTTTAAAAACTAATTTTATAATGTTTGGTGAAGTATGGACTCCGGGTGCTGCAAATGAAGATCAACTTGCAGGGGGATTTACTCAGGATGAACTGGGGAATCCAGTAATGCATGATATACTTTACTACCCGTTGAATTCAGCTGTAAAGGCAGTATTTGCACAAGGAAAGCCTACTGAAAATATAAAAATATTATGTGATAATATTACAAATTATCGCAGCGATATTCGCTCAATTTTAGTATCATTTATTGATAACCATGATACCCAGAGGTTTATTAGCGCGAGTGATATCGTTCGTATGAAAATGGCTTTAGTTTTTATTTATACATATCCCGGGATCCCATGCGTATATTATGGAACAGAGCAGGCTTTCACAGAGCAGCGTGCCGCTATGTTTGCTGATGGTTTCCAAGGGGGTATGGAGAAAAAAGATTATTATGATACCAGTTCAGACACCTTTAAATTTGTAAAAAATCTTAATTCTCTCAGAAAAGCTTTTGATATTCTAAGATATGGAAATGTTCAGATTGTAAAATATGATTCATTAAACTCCGGAATTCTTGCATATATAAGAGAATACAATGCTAAAAAAATACTGGTTATTTTTAACACATCAAGTATCACTAAATATGCAAATGGTATTGATACCGGTTATTTGGGTATTAATACTTTTATAAACTTACTTTCGGTTGGGACGAATGAGTCAATAAATAGTTTTTCTGATGGTAAGATATATACCTCTATTGCTCCATATACCGTTAAGGTTCTCATTCTAAACACTAATTTTATAGAGTATAGATAAATATAAACCCCGCCTTCGGGCGGGGTTTTTTTATTATACTCCCCGCAACAAAATATCCCTAACTCGTTTCAACTATTGACATTCCGTTACCCCGCTTTATAATGATAGCAAAATATAAATGGGGGACATATCATGCGCAGATTCATGACTATCATCATTGGTTCGATGTTATTCCTGTCATGCTCGGGCGGAGAAGTCAAACCGCCGCAGGCATCCGGTAAAATATCCGCGGGGCTGAAACTCTACGTCATGCCGTTCCATAAAACGACTATGCTATCCGGGAAGATCAGTATCGTCCCGAGGTTGTACGAATTCTTTACCGACGGGACTAAGGCCGATGCGGGTATTTTTGTTACTAACGCTAAATTCTATCTCGGGGATAAGATGATCGGGGAATCCGCCGAGAAGCCGATTATGCTGAAGGGTGATGTTATCGATGAAAAAAACGGGGTCTATCCGTTTCATATAGTTACTGTCGCGAGCGACGGAAAGACCTACGAGTATGTCACCAATGTGACTATCAGTAACGTATACCTTACGGTGAAGGCGATGCTGAAGGAACCGAAGCCTGAGGGGATGGAGATATATATTGCGGGCAGCGCGTCGGTGCTGATAAAGAAGGGTATGGACGTCGAATGGAACGCGACCGCGCTGAAGATGAAAAAAATCAGCGATTTGGAGTACGTTGCGACGTTTAAGGTGGGGCTGAACGAGACAGTGTTCATGGAGTTTACGCTTGGGAGCTGGGCGACCAAGGCGCGCGATGCAAAGAACGAACTGATTCATACCAGCACGGTTGTGAAAAAGGACGGGCAGGTTTTCGAGGTCGCGATCGACAACTGGGGAAAGCCCACCGGGAAAACATCCACCGAGGGGTGGAATATCGGGTTTACCGGGGACGGTAAAAACCTGACGCTGACCTATTCGCAGAAGAACGAGAAACCGTGCGTGATTAACTATGCCTATGCAGGCGATAAGTTCGTATCAAAAAATTTCAGCAATACGCAGTACTGCACGTTCGAATTTCCCGCTAAATGGGGCTCCGAACTGCTGATAAACATTCAGGGGCAGAAAACGACTAATTCGTTTATATTACCGAAGAAGGGATTGCCCTTCACGTTCCTGAAAGTCGGGGATATTCACTGCAATTCAACCGCGCCTATCCCCGCGCTGATGGCGAAAGAGACGAATATCGCGTTCGTGATGGATACCGGCGACCTCGTGATGGACGGACTCAAGGGTACCGACTGGAACACCTACTATTCCCTTAATGGGTGCTATCTGAAAAAGTTTCTCTATCAGCCCGCGATGGGAAACCATGAATATGAATCTCCCTTCTATAACTACATTACCGGGAAACCGAAATGGTATTCTTACACATGGGAAAACACGTACTTTATCTGTATCGATAATAACAACAATATTGAGACAGGTTCGCCGCAGGTAAAATGGCTCGAGGGCGAGCTAAAGAAGGCGGCGAAGTATAAATTTAAGATAGTGTATATGCATATACCGGCGTATAGTTCGAAAAAACATGGTGACGACATGATGGTGCAGACGCATCTGGTTCCGTTATTCGATAAGTACGGCGTGCAGCTTGTTTTCTGCGGACATGAACACGGTTACGAGGTATCTTACCCGATGAAGGCTAATAAAAAGTCGGACAAAGGTACGATCTATGTTATTTCCGCGGGCGGCGGGCAATTTTTATACGACCTTGAGAAACAATCAGAATGGAGCAGGGTTGATAAAAAGGCTTTCAACTATATGCGGGTGACTGTCTACCCTGATAAAATAATCCTCAACGCGATCGACGATCAGGGCGTCATTTTCGATTCGTTCGAGGTGAAATAAAGAACATCCGCGCTATTTACTAAAATGTAAAAAATGATATAATAGAAAGAAATATAGGCTATCGGAGGATATATATGAAGCCGAAGTTCGGAGAAAGGATGCGGTATAAGTTCGAGAATTTTATGTCTCGCGGAGGATCAGCCGTATTCATCAGCTTGTTGGTATTATTCTTTATCGCTTTCGGTATAGTAGCCGGGATACGCGCTTTGATGTTCAGTATCGACCCGCAGCCCTTCGGCGAACAAATCGCGGATTCGGATATGGGCGAACATGTATGGCTTGCGTTTACTGAAATCGCGGATCCTGGTAACGTCGGCGGAGAATCGCCGTTCTCCATCCAATATAAAATCTTAGGTATCGTCACAATACTGATCGGTATGGTTATTTTCTCGGCTTTAATCGGATTGATCGGCCAAAAATTCGAGGAAACTGTCTATAATTTCAGGAAAGGAAAAAGCAAGGTAATAGAATCAGATCATACGATCATTCTCGGATGGAACGAACGGGTGATGGATATTATCGGCACCCTGATTATCGCAAACGAGAGCAGAAAAAAAGCCGCTATAGTAGTGCTCGCCGAGAAAGAAAAGGAAGAGATGGACGACGAGATAGCCGAGGCAATAAGCGACACCAAGACCACGAAGATAATTACCCGGAACGGGATTACCTCTTCCGTATTGCAATTAGCAAAAGTGAACGTGGCCGGCGCGCGATCGGCGATATTGCTCTCCACCTGCCCTGAAGGCGCATCCCCCGAGGAAAAAACATTATCGGACACAAAAATTATAAAAACGATGCTCGCGTTAATCAGCGTGCAGGGCGGAGAGAACAAGCTCAATATCGTGCTGGAGTTATTCAACGACGAAAGTTTCGAGATCATTAAAACGTTAGATGACTCCAAGATCAACGCGATTACCGCGAAGGAAATTTTAGGGAAACTTCTGGTACAGACCTCTATATCCGGCGGCTTGGAAGTAGTATATAGCGAAATTCTCGGTTACTCGGGATCGGAAACCTATTTTGTCAATGACGACTTTAAGGGGATGAAATTCGACGAATTGGCCTATCATTACCCCGACGGCGCCCCTTACGGTATCCGGCGCGCGGACGGCGCGGTCATCATCAATCCCGCCGAGGGCAGTGTCATGCAGGAAGGGGATGAGTTGATTATGCTGGCGCAGGACGATTCGACTATCAAGTTTAAAAAGTCGGCGGAATTTGCCCCGAAGGATTTCCCTTACGAACAGGTGACTGTTAAAAAGGAACCAGCGCGGCAATTAATCCTGGGCTGGCATAGTATTGCATCTGTGGTGATTGACGAATTCGCGGATTATCTTGCCGATGGATCGGTAATCGATATCCTGATCGATGCTCCGTCCGACGATATAAAAAAGACCATAGCGGAACTGCGGTCGCGCAACACGGGGTTGAGCATCAATCTGATAGAGACCAACCCGTTATCGATGGAAAATCTGCGCGCGGTAAGCCCGTACGGGTATAATAACGTCATCATACTCGCGCAGAATGAGAGCGATTTCAACCCGGAAAAGGTCGATTCGGATACGCTGGTGATTCTCCTGTTCCTGCGCAAAATACTCAGCGAGAATGAAGGCCGGAAAAATCATACTAAAATTATCACTCAGGTGCTGAACTCCGAGAACCAGGAGTTGATTACCGATTACAACGCCGACGACTTTATTATCAGCAATAAGATGCTGACATACCTGATGTCCCAGTTAAGCGAAGAACCCGGGCTGATCGACGTCTATGATCAGCTTTTCGGGGCGGAGGGGAGCGAAATCTACCTCAAGCCCGCGAATTTCTATTTCTCGCAGATGCCTGTCGAGGCGACGTTCCCGGATATGATACATGCGGCGCGTAAACGCGGGGAAATCTGTATCGGGCTGCGTATCTCCGAAAACGCGACCGACGCGGATAAGAACTTCGGCGTTATCATTAATCCCGGGAAGAAAGAAAAATTCGCGCTGACGGGGAGAGATTATCTGGTTGTTTTCGCGGAGGATGAATTATAGGGCGATTAATGGAATACACTATAGAATAATCGTTAAAAATATGTTAGAATAAATCGGGGCGAAAGCCCCGATTTATTATTTTCAAAGGAGGAAATAATGAAAAGATTGCATCTGCTCGAGGTGTTCGGAATGATATTTTTCCTCCTGAATTGTCCCGCCATTCACTGGGCGCGGGTGTTTTTCGTCGGGTCGAATCCCTATATGTCGATGACGGCTTTCCCGCAAAGCGTGCTCGAACTCGACAAGGATATGTTATTTGTGACCGCGTCCTACCAGAGTCTCCCGTGGTGGGGCGACGTCGACGAGCCGATGAACCGTCCCAACGATTCCTACGCATCCACCGAGCAGAGCATCAATTTTGTCAAGGAGGCGGGCGATACGGAATCCTCCTATTTCAGTCAGTACGGCTTCATGTCGGTCATCGAGGGGCAGGTGAATTATTTCCATAAGTGGGCGAAAAATGTGAAAATGATGCTCACCGTGAAATACACTCTTGACGCGATGTACGGCAACGCCGAAGGAAATCTCCGCGCGGAGACGAACACAATCCAATATATCCCATTCGCATACGATGTTTCGCATCAAATCCATAATTTTTACGCCGAGGGAGTCCTCGGATTCCTGTTGGGCGATAACCCGTCGGGATTGAAGCTCGGTTTCGGCTATAAGAACACCGGAAATCTGAGTTCCGCCTTCAGCGCGACAGTCGACGGGAGCGACATCACATCCGACCGGCTGACATGGGGCTGGACGACCGTCGGGTGCAATCATATCTTCGGGTACAAACATATCAACGGCGACGCGTGGCTTCAGAACAGCTATTCCATCGGCCCGCTTTACCAGTTCGATATCCAGATCGGCACGACATTCCCGTCGGTGAAGGTCGGCAGCCGTTTCCGCTATATCACCGGGACGCAGGACCAATACGTCTGGCAGGCGAACAGTACTAACACGATTCTGGAAAAGAATTTCGACGGGACTTATGTGAAGAACGTGTGGTCGAAAAAGACCGACGACCTGCTGTACCGTCTCTACGGGAATTTCGTGCTTAAACGGACGCAGGCGTATTCTCTCAATATTCTGCTGTTTTTCGGGTATGAAAATAAAAACGCCTATAACGCGCTCGCGGAGAATATGAGTATCCAGACCAGTTCGCGCGAGTCTTTTTCGAGCTTTGTGGTGGAGGCGAATCCGAATGTCAATATATACGGCGGTAAGGGGTTTTCGATAGATATCGCGCTACTCGCGGAGTACAGCTATACCCGTTACGAAAATATGTACGACCGTTGGAATAGTCTCCTCGGAGGATCGAAGTCCACCTTCTGGGACACCTCGTCCTATCAGGGTATCGAATACTGGTGGGAGAATTTCTCCTACGCGGACGAGCATTTCGCGGACGTGGGCGCCGACCTCGCGATGCAAATCCCGTTATACGGCACCAAGACCGAGAAACTCGGGCTTTCGCTCGTCCTTTTTATCAATACTAAGTTCACATTCAAGACGAAGACTTACGGGACGAACCAGAATACGTCCGCGGACGTGGTATTCTCCCCGGTGAGCTACCGCGATAACTATAAGCGTGAAATATGGTTCAACTCCGTGATCGGGCTGATGTACCAATGGGAACGCTACACGCTCAGGATCGAGCTGTACGAACCGCTGATCTACTCGCTGCTGTCGAAAACGACGGTCACCGACGCGTCGCGTTCGACCACCTACTTCGAACAGGAAAAGACGCAGGCATGGGCGGTACAGCAGGGGACGAAGGTTTCGCTGACGCTGGGGTACGAATTATAGAAGGAGGAGAAGGATGAAGAAGGGTACAGTTTTATTGATGGGGCTGTTTTTTATCACGGCGGCGTATGGGAATGACGGATATGTGGAATATCATCCGGTAACGGGGAGGGTATTTTTTTCTAAAAGTAAAACTATAAATATGGTTTGGGAAAAAGTTAATTATTACGATGGGTTGTTTACAACTGTATTCTGCTTTAGTAATACCACTCCGGACATTGTTCAAATTAAAATTGGATTTCCAATAAAAAGCTATGCAAGCGATATTCTATTTGACGAATTTCCGGAGGGTGGGGTCGGATATCAAGATGCGATACTTAAAATGATTCAAAAAGAATTGAACTTTCAAAGTTTTATTGATGGCATATCGTTTCCTAGGAAGTTGTATTTAATTGAGGAAAAGAGCCAGAATAAGAAAGATCTAAAGGGATATGATTATTTGTTTTTAGGCGAAACCATATTTTCACCATATCAATCGGTTATTGTATCGAATACATATTATCAAAAACCAGAGCATAGTAGTGCGAATTGGGGTGTAGATTCTTATACAGTTATATATGTGCTAAAAACCGGAAGTTCTTGGAAAGATCCAATTAAAAAGTCGGGTATTACTATTTACTTTCCATTTTATGCTAATCCTTTAAATGAAGAAAAGCAAATGTACTACACATTTCTTGGATGTTATGGATTCAAATCAAAGAACTACTTTTATAAAATAACCCCTAATCCAGATAAATTAATAAAAACGAAGTTAGGGTATAAAGCGGAATGGAAGAAATTAAACTTTTCCCCAAACGAAAATATTGAAATCATCTGGGGATATACGCTTCGCGAATCTGGGAAATATGCGGGAGATGACCCGATATTTCCAGTGATTAATAACATGATTGAGAAAAGTAATCCAAATCTTTTTAAGAAAAAATGCCCTGAGTACTTTAAAGAGTTTCAAGATGAAGAAAGATTTTATAGTTATATAACTGCCCTTGGATTAGGAATTATCGGTGGATATGGGGATTCCATTCTATCTGATTATGGAAAACTATATAAAGAAAGTATTATCAGGTTTGTTATTAACGGATTTAATGCAGTAAACGGATATAACTTTAAAACGAAACTTTGGCGGGAATTTTTTAAGAATTTCGATTGGTACATACCAGAGAATGATGAAACTATGTTTTCAGTATCCGAGAAAAAACTTGTTGATGAATTGTTGAAAAGAATTGAAAAATGAATTCTTACTGCCATATCAGAGTCTAAAATTATAATGGGCTTGTTTTACGCGCAACTTCTCGGAATAGAAAATATTTTTATAATACTTCGGTAGGCTCACCTGCATTCTACTTCGCAGAAGCAGGGTCAGGATGACTAGGTATTCTCAGGGTGACGTCCCAGGTAGAGCGGCTGATTAATATGCATCGCAGCGTAATGGAATTAGCCGTACGCAGTACCTAGGGGTTGACCTTTTTCCGTTTGCTTGTTAAACTATTGCATATGAACTGGGAATACTTACGCGGGTTACCGTTAATATATCAAATCATCATAGTTGCGCTGGTTATACTGGGGACGCTCTATTCGATTATCCTGCACGAGATCGCGCACGGGTATGCCGCCTATCTGGGAGGCGACCCGACCGCGAAGGAACGCGGACGGCTGTCGTTCAATCCTATCAAACATATCGACCCTATCGGCACTCTCGCGCTCCCCGGGGCTTTAATTCTGCTGAACTCCATATTCGGTATGCACTTACCCGTGTTCGGATGGGCGAAACCGGTGCCGGTGAACCCGATGAATCTGCGCACCAAACGCGATATGACTCTGGTGTCGCTCGCGGGAATCATGATGAATTTCGCGATCATGCTGTTTATGTTATTAATCATCTTTATCATCGTAAGATTCATACCGGGCGCGATGTTCCTGCTGATCGCGTTTATTCTCATCGGGGCGATCAATATCCTGCTCATCGTATTTAACATATTGCCCCTGCCGCCGCTGGACGGGTTTAATTTCCTCCTGAGCGTGCTCCCCCCGAAGCAGGCGGGCTGGCTCGATAAGAATAAAAAAATCCTGTTCGGCGTATTGTTCGCGCTGATATTTTTCGGGCTGATTCAGTATATCTATACGCCGGTTTTCTGGCTTTACGAACAGTTTATCAATATAATTTTAAGAAGTTGAGGACGATATGAAAAAAGCGATGATTGCGAATATATTGATTTTCTGCGCATGGGCGATGCTTTCCGCTCTGCCGCACGACCGCACGGCAGAGATTCAGAAGGTGCAGACGGCGACCAATTCCTCCGACCCCATCGCGGATTACTGGGACGAGTTCTGGGACAATACCCAGCTTTCGCAGAAGGCCGCCGAGGGAATGTATATGGACGCAATTTCCCTTCAGGAAGAGGGTAAATATAAGGAAGCGTTGAAGAAGTATAAATTCCTGATCGACAGCGGGGTGGAAGACAGGTACGTCTATCAGAACATGTTTACCGCATATACGAACCTGCTGGTCAAGAAGCCCGATAAGGCTCTCGCGCAGGAAGCATTGCAATATATCCTGAAAGCGATCAAGAAATATCCCAGCACGGTGGAACTCTATTCGTTATGGATTGAGCTCAGCCGCGCTATCGGGGACGAGAAGGAGTTCATGAAGGCGGCGGGCGCGCTTCTCGCGAAACGTCCCGAAGACCGGAAGGCGAATTATTATCTCGGCTCGTTTTATTACGTGAACGGGCAGATGGAAAAGGCTCAGCCGTACCTCGAGAAGGTGATAGTCGCGCCCAACGACGGCGACAACTTCGGGTATCTCTCCCAGTACTACTCGCTTTTTTACCTCGGCATGATCGCGTTTAAGAACTATAACTATAATAACGCCATCCGTTTCCTAGAGAAGGCCGAGGAGGTCTACGGCGAGGATTTGGAGCTCGTTCGTTATCTGAGCCTTCTCAACGCCGTGGTGCTGGACTTCGATAAATCCATCGCCTATGTGGACAAACTCCCGGAGAGCTCGTGGCAATCCGAGATGATCGATCTGGTGGTGGCGGTCCGTTTTGCGGCACAGAGCAAAGACCTTCCGAAGATACTGAAAAGCGTCACGCAGAAGACACTTTTTGTCGATGCGCTGAATGAATACTACGCAGGGAAATATACGAATTCGGTCCAGACTATCCAGAAATATATGAAAAAGAACAACAGCGACGATTATTACTCGCATTTTGTGCTGTATAAAAATTTCGAGGCGTTGGGGGATACCCAATCCCTCTGGCGCGAGGCGTTTATCCTCGGGAAAAAGGCGGGCGAGGCTCAGAAACCCGCGCTGGCCATCAGCTATTACAAGATGATCGAAAATAATACGAACCTTGTACCGGATGTTTACTGGTTCATCGGGTCGCTCTACGACGATAGCGGAAAGTACAAAGAAGCCGCGGATTACTACCTGAAATACCTGAATTACTCCGGCGCGAAGGAATACCGTGCGATCTCCGAAATCCGGCTATCGTTCATGTACTACCAGATGAAGGATATTTCTAAGGCGTTCGCGCAGATCGAGAGCGCGAAGAAGAATGCGAAGTCTAAGGCTGAGAAATACCAGGTCTATTTTTATTCCGGTATGCTCAACCTCGAATTTGATAAAAAGCCCGACGCGCTCAAGGATTTTGAAAGCGCGCTGGATATCGATAAAACCGATCACCGTATCTACTATTATATCGGCGCGGTACTGGTGGGTATGGAACGGATCGACGAAGCGCTCAAGTACCTCCAGATCGGGCGTAAGGCCGATCCCGAGTCGTCCGAACTGAACAACCTGCTCGCCTACGCGTATGCGCTCAAGGGGGAGAATCTCGACGAGGCTCTCAAGCTCGTCAATCTCGCGCTGATTACCAACCCCGACAACGTCGCCTATCTCGACACGCTTGGGTGGATCTATTTCCGCATGGGCGATATCGATAAAGCATACAGCGTATTCCACCAGCTCGAACTGCGTCTGACTGAACTCCCCAAGGCGCCGGGTATCGAGGATATTTATTATCACCTGGGAATCATCTATGAGAATATGGGAAAGCTCGAGACCGCGATCGATTATTACCGGCAGGGTCTGAAGCTGAATCCGATGAATCAGCACCTCGCCGATAAGAAAAAATTGTGGGAAAAGTAATTTATTAATATTGGGTTTTTTCAAAACAGAGATATATTATGAATGGAGGAAAAGATGCGGGGATTAAAAAGCGCTATGCTCTCGTTCGTTATTATTAGTATGGTTTCTTGCGGCGGCGGAGGGGTAGTCAAACCCCAGAACAAGACGCTGGTCAAGACGTCGTCGCCTTCGGAGCCCGCTTGGGTGATGATGGGTAAAAAGGGCACGAGTGAAATATTTTACTTCGTAGGGCGAGTCGAAAGCGTGACCGGGTTCAAGGGCGCGCGCGATGCCGCTATCGGCGACGCAGTCAAGCAAATCCTGCAATATATCGGCTTCCAGGCAACTCATGAGTTTAAGGTATCCAAGCAGATACTCGCGGGCGGCGCGATGAACGCCGACACGTACCGGACGGAAATTATCGACAGTATCGAGGGAAAGGGAAGCGCTAAAGTCAGCGTGGATGTCGAAGAAGTGTACTACGAGCAGTATTCCGATGACAGCTATAATGTTTCCGTACTTCTGAAAATCCCGAAGAGCTGGATAGACGCCGAAAAGGCACGGCTTGAGAAACAGACGAAGGAACAGCACGATACCGCGGTGAAGTATCTCGCGGAATCGGATGCCCAGATAAAAAGCGGCAATATCTCAGCCGCACTCGACAGCGCGGTAAGCGCGCTTTATATCAGTATCCTTTCCGGGGACAATAAGGACGTCTATGACTCGGCGAAAAGCAAGGTTTACGATATCCTCAGCAGTCTCGCGTTCGCGTTAAAGAACGCCCCCGCGTTCGCGTATAAAGAAGGCGGCAGCGACCCGATCGATGTGATCGTCTCCTCGTCGAAAAGCGGGAAGCCGGTCGCGGGATTATTGACCGCGTCGGTCGAGGATAACGGTAAGGCTGAAATGCTCGCGCCGCAGGGATACTCGTCCGGCTCGGACGGGAAAGTGACTTTCGAGGCGAGAGCCGATGGAAGCGCGGATAGTCTGAACGTATCCGTGTCGTTCTCGTTAAGCAAACTCGACGACCTCAAGAAGGCCGATGAGGAATACTATAATAAGCTCGCGAAGCTCCAGAAATCCCTGTCGCTTAAAGTACCGTTGAAACTCGCCGCGAAAATGCTCGCGGTGCCGACCGCGGTAGTCGTAATCGATATAGTCTTCGCTAAGAATGAGAAGAAGCCCGTCACCAAACCGGTGCTTGTCCCGCAGATGCAGGACGTGTTCGCGGGATTTTTCGCCAATAAGGGCTTCAATATCATCTCGGTCGAGATCCCCGAATCGGTGTTCAACAGCGGCGCCGATGAGAAAATGTTCAAGGAATCGATTATGACCTACCTCAAGGAGAAGTACCCGAACGTCAAACGGCTCCTGTTCGCGGTAGAGATAGTCAATCTCCTCGGTAAAACGAAGGATATAATCGGCCCCGGTAAGGGATTCGAGAACGAGGTATCGGTCGATGTGACCCTCAATTTCTCCATCATCGATTTGGATACGAACAAGCTGGAAAAATCCGCTAACCTGAAGGGCGGCGCCTATGCGGCGACTCCCCAGCAGGCGGTACAGATCGCCCGAAAAAATATCATCGATAAACTGAAAAAACAGTTCGAGGATAAATAACCGGGACGTTTTATAGAATATGAAGGCCTTAAAATATATTATAGCGTCCGTAGTCATACTCGCACTCGTCTATTTCGGATTGATGGGCGTCATACATCTTATTCTCGATAAGAATAAGACCGCGATAGAGACCCAGATCGCCGACGTGCTCGGCGTTCAGAAGGTGAATATCGAGGGGTTTATGAACCTTCCCTTCATTTCGGTGGAAGCAAACGGGTTCTCGCTCGTCATGGACGACGGCTCGTATGCCTATGTCGATTCCGCGGTCATCCGATATAGCGTCCTGCGGTATTTGCAGTTCGGCGGCATCGCGGCCGCGATTACCGGGGTAAAAGTGGGAAGCGTATCGCTCTTCTCGACTATCCCGCAGATACAGTCGATGATCGATGCCCTGCAAAGAGGGGAGACGAACTCTGACGCGAAACCCTCCCCGATAGAATCCATCAACGTTGATATTCACTCGGTGAATGTGAAACTCGGACTGATCGGGAAGATCAGTTCCGATCTGAATATCAAGGATATCCGTCTCGAATTCAAGCCGAACCGCCTGTCGATATTCGCCGATATGAAGGCCAACGTTTTCCTTTCGACCAATATCGAGTACCTGAACGCCGACACGAGCGTTGCGTTCGAGTTTACCGATCTTTCGAACCGTATCGGCACCGGGAAACTCGACCTGAACGATATCGATTTCGGCGGGATGAAGCTGTTTTCCGAACAGGAGCTCCGTTTTGCCATGCAGTCGAACGATATCTCCTTCGATTGGGACGATCCGGCGTTATCGAATTTTATTACGGTGGAGAAAGACAGCCTGACATTCAAGCTGTCCCGGCCTTTTTTGATCGACAATAAAAAATATGCCGAGTACAATCTCTTCGAATACATTTTCCCGACCAATCAATATGTCATGGAAACATCAGTCGAATACCGTAACGATAAATTCACCCTGATCACCGCGGTAAAATCGACCGACCTGAAGAAGACGTTCGGAGAAATGACCGCCTACGAGGAAAACGAACGGTTCTATGTTAAGGGATATATCGATACGCCGAAATACGGACTGATTAAGGCGGACGTGTACTTCAAGAAGGACGCCCAGCTTCCGGACGGGACTGTCGAGATGCACGATATCGCGTTTATGGACGGCCTGAAGTTCGGGGGTCTTGCGACAGTCGTTTCCGCATCCAACTCGGTTACCGCGCGCATCAAAGGGCTTCAGATGAACGGGGGAACAATCGGTAACGCGGGCGTCACGATAACTATCCAGACCAACGGGATTGTCGATATAAAAAGCCTCAAGGGTTCGTATCAGGCGTTTGTGGACGGCGCGATTACCAACACCGACTTCCGTATTCAAATCCGCCTCAAGGAAGCGTTAGGTGCGTTCGTAGTAAAGAATATCCATATGGACTTTTTCAATCTCGGGAAAGGGAAGTACAACGGGAACGCCGTGCTGTACACGAAGGACGAGGTGTTTTATATCGACGGGGATTTGCAGGGATATTACGCCGGCGGAAAAATTATCGACACCACGGTTCGACTGAGCAATTCGTATCTCAATTTTTATACATTAAATTTCCCTAAAAACCAGATATTCCTCAAGGGCGGGTTGGATTTTAATAGCCCGGATAAGATACATACTATCATAAAGTTTTCCGGCGATCTCAACTGGGTCTACCGGCATTATTTGCCCACCAAGGGGATTGTAACGATAGACAACGATAAGGGAATGGTGAACGGACGATTCGACCTCGGCGGACTGATCTCGGTCGGTATTTACGGGACGGGGCCGTGGCTGAACGTCGGGATCAATCTCCATTCGTACCCCATGAAACGTTTCGACTTCCCGGGATTCCTCTCCGGGCAGGCCGACCTGCGTTTCTACGCGGGCTCGTTATGGGGCGTGAAATTCGACCTCGATTATCCGTTGGATAAGAATAACAAGTTCAAGCTCGTCCTGCGTTCCGAGAAGAAGAAGGGCGGCGGCGATATTATGGTCGATCATTGCGCGCTTACCCTGAACGAGGATACGCTGTTGTCCACGACGGGATGGATGAACGAGGACGGGAAACGTCTCAAGGGAAAGATCGAATTTGTCCGGGGATTCCTGACATTCGACGCGTCGTACGACGATATCTTCGGTTCGATGTCAATCCACGATTTCGGGGTGAAGAACCTGATCAAGAAAGGGCAGGATTATTATCTGACGCTCGGTATGACGTTCCGGGGAAAACTTACCGACCCGGATATGCACGGAAGCGCCCTCGTCTACCAGATTGTCTCATCGCCGAACACCCCGAAAAAGACGATCCTGACCGTCGAGGATTTATCGAAGGTGAACAATGTTTATTCTGCGCAAAACCTCCGTTACTACGACCGGGATTTCTCGTTCTCCGCGAACGGGAAGATGATACTACGGAAGGACGGGATGTATGTCAGCGCGAACGGGAAAATCTCCCTGCTCGGGACGATCGACGGTATCTACGATTTGGTGTACAACTCGAAGAACGACAATCAGACGCTATCCTATCGGATAAACTCCATCAAGATGAACGAAATTTCCATGGGCGCGATCGAGGGCGGGGTGATAGTCGACGGAAACCAGTATAAGTTCTACCGCCTGGCGAACAAGAACGGCGTCAACGGTATCATCATCGATAAGGGCGGCCAGACGCAGGTCAATCTCGATATCCTGTCCGAAAAAATATCCGGGACGATTGTCTATAACGTGAAGAACAATAAGGTCGAATCCAGCGCGATCAACCTGTCGGCGGACCTGAAACTTTTCTCATTCCTGAAATTTCTCAGGAAAATCGACGGGAAAGCCCAGTTGAACCTGACGGCGTCAGGTTCCGGATCGGATCCGCAGTTTAACGGGGAACTCAAGATCAGCGATTTTTCAGTGGTCATGGATTATACCAAAACCGCCATACAAAACCAGAATATCACGTTGAGTATCCAGAAAAGCAAAATTATTTTCAAGAACGAAGTCCTTCCCACCACATCGGGCGATATGGTACTTAACGGGTATATCGACACCAGTCATATACCCATATCCTATATCGACGTACAGATATCGCCCCAAAAAAATAAACTGGCCGAGTTCATTCTCGATGTCGATACTCCGCTGATGAAAATCCAGGGGAACCTCAAGATTAATACGGTCCGCGTCTACGGAAATCCCCCTGTACTGAATCTTACCGGGGACGTGGTCGCGCAGAATTTGTTCTTATCGATAGGACTGAACGGCGGAGGCGGGGGAGGGCCGTCGACCGACCCATACGACCTGTTCGCGCGCCTGAAGTGGAATTTACCGATCAAGGTGGGTAACGGCGTGCGGTTTGCGAATCAGTTGATCGATACGACATTGGTATCCGGGGAGGATCTGACGATACTCGGCTCGCTCTGGGATAACACGTTTACCCTCAAAGGCGAGGTATCGGTCACGCGGGGCACGTTCAGCTATATCGGGCGCGATTTTATGATACAGACCGGAGTCGCGAAGTTTTCCGGGAAGCCGGGATACCCTCTGCCGTTTATTTCGCTCAACACGCTATCCCGCTATAAGGACGCGGACGGCGAGAATATCGAGGTCTTTTTGACGTTCGAAGGGGATATCACCGACATCAAGCTGAAAGATTTTTACTCGATTCCCGACCGTCCGAAGAGCGATCTGTACGGATTGCTCGGATTCGAGAATACGGCCATCAATACGACGAACGAGGCATGGAGCGAAGTCGGCAAGAAACTGGTCGTGAGCGGCATCGGGATGGCGGACGATATTTTAATATTCAATCCGATATCGATGGCGATGCGGAAAACGCTGGGGCTGGACTTTTTTATGATACGCAGCGGCATTGTCGAAACAATGACGAAGGGGATGCTTTACGGGAGCACGAATCTCGACCCGCTCAGCCTGATCGGCGGCACATCGTTCAGTATGGGGAAATACCTTTTCTCGAACCTGTTCCTCGAGTATGAAATCACCCTTGAGCGCGATCCGTTATCCCAAATCGGAATAAAAACCACTCACTCCGTGGGGCTTCTGTTCGATTTTTATAATTTCAATTTCGGCGGACATTTCCAGCCGATTGTCGACGCCGTAAAATCGGATAATTATGAGTTCACGTTCGAATTCAACGTCCACCAGAAATTCTAGTCCTATCTTATAATAATCTATTCAGTAATTTGACCTCCTGTAAAAAATTAACTACAATATTATCCTGCGATTTCAGTATTTTAATATCTTCTAACCGGTTCGGGAACGCCTCTCTCCAATGTAAGAGGACGCATGACCGGGAAAGCGTCTAGTTATCTATAGGAGTGCTGTGAATGAAGAAAGCCCTTACCGCGCTATTTTTACTTATCATGCCGGTTTTCCTTTTCGCGAAAGCGCCGGAATTGAAAAACCCCAGTATAAAGGAAATCAGGTTCGAGGGAACTATCATTACGGTAAGCTCCAACCAGATACTGAAACTTTTGCCCTTTAAACAAGGGGACGCGTTCAAGGAAAAACTCTTCAACGACGCTATTAAAACACTCGCGGACCCGCGTCTCAGCCCCTTCAACGGCGACGTCAAGGGATACCTGAAAGATACCCCGGACGGCGTTATCCTGACGTTCGTTCTGCATGAAAACCCGTTAATCAATAAGGTGATCTTCGAGGGAAACAACTCCATTAATAAAAGCGACCTGTCGGATATTATCCCGATGGTCGAGGGAATGCATTATAACACCGACGACAAACTGACGTCGATCCAGCGTATCAAGGACAAGTACCTCAACGAAGGATTTATCGAGGCGAGTGTGTCCGCCAGTCTCGTGCCTGTGGATATCAAGCAGAATAAGTACGACATGGTGTTTACCGTCAGCGAGGGCAAGAAGATAGTCGTCGAGAAAATCGAGGTCGCGGGCGCGGCCGAAGTGAATTCCGGCGAGGTCAAGGGCGTGATGAAAACGAAGGAACAGGTATTCATCCTCCAGAGCGGAATCCTGAATATGGAAGATTTTTACGGCGATAAAGAACGCATCGGTATGCTGTACCAGCAGAAGGGCTATCTCGATATAAAAATTACCCGTTTTGAATGGAAGATAGAGGAACTCGGGGACGACAAGCATAAAGCGATCGTGGTCTATGTCGGATTGGTGGAAGGCCCTAAGTATTATGTCGGAGATATCACGATCACGAATAACGTTCTCTTTTCCGAAGAGGACCTGCTGAAATTTATCGAGCTGAAACCGAACGATGTGTACGATAAAGTGAAGATCGATATCGGCCGGTATATGATATACAATAAGTACAGCGATAACGGGTATCTTTACGCGAATGTTTCCTACCAGATGATCAAGAACCCCACGAACTTTATGGTCGATACGGTGTTCTATATCCATGAGGGCGAACGCGCCCATATCGAATCGGTAACATTGAACGGCAACACTAAAACCAAGGATAATGTGATACTCCGCGAAATGATATTCGACGAGGGCGAGCTTTGGGTGCAGACTAAAGTACGGCAGAGCTATGAGAAGCTGGTGCAGCTTCAGTACTTCGGTAACGTGAACTTCGTCCCGCAGCCGGGAAGCGCCGAGGGGCTTGTCAATATCGATATACAGCTTGAGGAGCAGCGCACCGGACTGATCACGTTCGGTATCGGGTACGGTACCGCGAGCGGATTTAACGGGACGGCGCAGATTTCGGAAAATAACTTCCTCGGCACCGGAAGAGTCGTAGCGTTCAAAGGGGAGTACGGTGAAAAGCGGCAGCTGCTGGAATTATCGTTCACCGAACCGTGGCTTTTCGATACCCCGACGTATCTGTCCATTTCCTTCAGCTTCTCGCGTTACCTCTACGATAACATCCCCGTCGACGATAATCATGACGGTATTATCGACGGGACGAATATCAACTATGTCAGTAACAATACCGTTTCGCTTCCGTCGTTTATCTCGACCAATAAGTATTATAAGCAGGCTTTTTCCTTCGGGCTGGAAATAAAAAAGCGGTTCGGAGTATACTGGGACGGATTCCTCTCATACGGGCTCAGCCTTTACCGCGATATGGATGCGAACTTTAAAAACCCGTTGATTCTGAGCTCCACCTGGCAGCCGAATACATCTCTATCCAATTCGCTTACCCACGATTATACGTTTAAAAATACACTGGGTCTCGGTTTTAACTGGAACTCCACCGACCACCCGCTCAATCCTTTGCGCGGTATACTGGGATTCCTTTATCTTTATAATAACGGCGGTCTCCTCGGCGGGGATATCCATTATATCCGCGCGAAATACGGCCTGAGCTGGTATTGGAACCCGTTCTGGAAACTGGTTGTCGCGTTGCACGGATCCGGCGAGTTTATTATGCCTCAGTTCTACTCGCAGCCTGGCGGGACGAAATTTCAGTACGATACCTCGGATATGCTCTACTTCGACGGGGTCTATGAAATGCGCGGATGGATGAATTACCCGTACCGCGGCGAGGCTAAGGCATTCTACAGCGGCGAACTGCGTTTCGAGATATACGGCCAGGAATTATGGGGAGTGTTCTTCCTCGATATGGGAAGCCTGTGGAGTAAATATACTGAATGGACGTTCGAGCCGAATAATTATCTGTTCAGCTTCGGGTTCGGTGTAAAATTGAATATCCCGGGTCTCCCGATACGTCTTTATCTCGCCCGGAAAGGCGGATTCGATAATACTTCGATGTCATGGAAGCTGGAAAAGAACCAGTACCTGCTCGATAACTGGCAGGTGGTGTTCTCGATACAGGGATTATTCTAGGGAGGCGGATGTTTTGATAAAAGGTTGGGTGTTTGCACCGGTTCTTCTCATCCTATTTGCTGCGGCTCAGAATTTTTATGGTTTTGGGCAAATGAAGCGTCTTGTCAAGGTAGGTTATGTTGATCTGGAATCTGTCAAGAACAATTTCCCTAACATTGAAGATATTAAGAAAAAAATCACTGATGAAACTACCAAAGTCGAGGCGGAGATTACCGTCAAGCAGAAAACGTTAGCCGATCTCGAGAAGGATTATCAGCAGAAATCCGCGACGCTGCCCCCCGAACAATTGAAACTGCTTGAGATGAAAATCGATACTGCGCGGAAAGAACTGACCTACTATGTGAAATGGGGCGAGGACTACATTGCATCGATCAAGGATCGTCTGATAACGCCCGTGAAGATAAAAATAAATAAATACATCAAATTGGTCAGTATCGATCAGGGATACAGCTTCGTTTTCATAAAAGGGTCGGATATGGTGGCTTACTATGATGAAAAATACGATGTCACCGGGCACATCCTATATAAGCTGAAAGTGGATTTAAAGGATGAGAAAATAGTTATATTACGCGAATGGAAGAAAAAAAATAAAATTAAATAGAATCTTGTATTTCGGTTAGGAGGAATGATATGAAAAAAACTATTTTCAGCCTGATGGCCATAATGTTTTTAGCCAGCGGCGGGTTTGCCGCCGATGAGAATAAAAGGCTGGTACTGATAGGGTTTGTCGACGTCGAGGAAGTGGTCAAGTTCTACCCCGGTATCGAGGATGTCAAGCAGAAGATCAAGGTTGAGAAGGATAAATACCAAGTCCAGATCAACAAGCTGAAGGAAGAGATCGCGATCATGGAGCAGAACTATCAGCAGAACTTCAACTCGATGACCGACGAAGAGAAGGAACGCCGCGAAGCCGAGATCCAGTATAAGAAAGAAACCCTATACGAATACATCGACGACGCGAATAAGAAGCTCGACGCGTTGAAGGAAGAACTGACCGGCCCTATTTACGCGAAAATCAGCGCGATTATCGAACGGGTCAGTAAGGAAAAGGGTTATAGTTTCGTCTTCAAGAAATCAAGCAAGGACATACTTTATGTCGATAAAGAATTCGACCTTACTCCCGACGTCATCGAGCGTCTCAAGAAAGAATTGCAGTTAGAGGACAGGGACTAGCCGAAATTATAGAAGGCCGGGGCGGTATCAATGGAGACAGGCGGGCAAGAATCTGCTTTTTCTCAGCAAAATGTACTTGAAATAGATAAAGTACAGTTAAAACCCGGGCAGGTTTTATTTGAGGAAATCCCGAACATACCCGGAATGAAATCGGGGTATGTTCTCTCGATCAGCGACATAGAAAAAATCCAGCGTTCGCCAAAAATCACATCGGTAAAGATACTCCTGATAGAAAAGGCCTCCGATCTGCCACCCACCGCGCCGCACCGTTCGCGTACCGAACTCAAGGACGAGATACAGAAGCTCGACCTGCCCGACCTTGAGAAGCGGAACTCCCTTTATGACCGGGGCCTCGGCGAACGTGTCGAGCAGCTTGTCGGATTGAAGAAGGAATTTATCCGCGGCGAGAAGTACCATGAACGGGTGGATACGCACCGCGAAGACAACATCAAAAAATTCCACAGCACCCTGAAAACTATCCATACCCAGCAGAAAGAAGAGACCATGCAGGCGATCGCCGTATTCGCGAAAAGCGCGGCGGATATCGACGGGCTGAGCGAGATCGACGGCCTCGATCTTCAGGCGCTGGTCAATAAGCTCGACCGTTATGAGCGCAATATCAAGTATTTTATGGACGCGGTGGAACGCGAGAATATGATTATCACGGCGTTTATCGAGGAGATAGTGCTCGACTTTATCAACGACGTCGGGTTTCAGCTTGCCCGCGGGTTGTTTTCGGCAATTTCCAAAAACGAGCATTACTCCAATTTTATTATATCGCATACCCTTCAGGTGATGATAGTCGCGCTGATCACCGCGATAGAAATGTCTAAAATGATTACCGAGAAAACGGCCGAGATGAAACATAACGACCTGAATACGTTCCTGGCGATCGGTAAAAAATCCTACCAGCTGGAAGATTTAATCAATCTCGGCATCGCGGCTGTTCTGCACGATATCGATATCAAGATACGGGTTCCCGACCTGACCTATAGTTATAACGGCGGGTATGAGTGGGATTCGATTATAGATACCCACCCGACTAACGGGTTTCACCTGGTCAAACGGCTCGGGCTGAGTTTCGATGTCGAACGCGCGGTCTTCCAGCACCATGAGCGTATCGACGGGTCGGGATTCCCTAACGGGACATTGCCCCGTTTCTTTTCGAAATATACTCCTGTTATCATGTTCGCCGAGCATTATATCGAATCCACCACCCCGAATCCGTTCGTCGATAAGTATTACTCGCCGCGCACGGCGCTTGTGGAGATTCTCAGCAGACAGAGGCATCAGCTCGACGGCGACAGCATCTACGCGTTTATCCGCGCCGCGTCGCTTTTCCCCATCGGGACATGGCTCCTCCTTTCCGACGGGAATATCGGGATAGTGTACGATATCAACAAGGAGCTTCTGGAACGGCCTATCCTGAAAGTATTTTTCGACAGGAGTCTCCAGCGCGTGAATCCGTTCATGGAGGATTTGTCGAAGTCGAATGTTCAGATAGTCAAGCCGATAGACCTGAGCTCAATACGGAAAATCGCGGGCGGCCCGCTGAATTTTATCTTTTCAAACACTTAAAAATATTGCGAAAAATTTAAAAATATTCTTGCGAACTTCATCGTAATGTATTATACTGAATAGAAGAAAGTGGGGTTAAACAGGATATGGAAGGATTTTCGCATCTTTCGGTTCCTATTGCCGAGCTGCGTGAGGGGATGGTCCTGAATCAGGACCTGACGCACACGGTGGGCTTACGGCAGGGACGCGTATTGACTACGATCGACATCAAGCGGATACGGGAACTTCGTCCCGTACCTATACTCCAAGTTGTCATTTCTCACACGCTCCGTTCTCAAATGAATATACAGGTTTCCGACGATGAATCCCGTAGGCTCGGTAACGAGCAGGGTAAAGCGGCGCTCAAGTCGATCCAGATCGAGCATTACCGTGAAGTGCTCGGGGAAACCGATACCCGGAAGGCATTGGAGGATAAGACGCTCGATGTGACCCTGCGGAGTCTGGTCGAGAAGAAAAAATCCGTTATCCGCGGGGAAGAGAATATCACGGCGTACCAGGCCTATAAGAATGCGAATATCGATAAATATATCAATTCCGTCAAGACTGCCCAGACCACCGCGCCGAAGGATACGATTAATATCATCGAGCATTACGCTCAATCCCACGCGGATATGGAATCGCTATCCAGCGTGGACGCGCTCGATACGAAAAAGATTGTAGTACGCAGCGATTCATATGAAGTGGATACCGAGCATTTTCTCGATGCGGTGCTGAATAAAAAATCCGTCCATACGGCGTTCGTCGAAAATCTGGTCGTCGATTTTCTGGCGGATATGGGGTACGAACTCGCTCGCGGTATGCTCGTGTTTCTTTCGCGTAACGAGTCGAAGCGCGCGTTCATTTCGTCGCATTCCCTGCAGGTGATGATTATTTCGCTCGTGACGGCGATCGAGCTGACGCGAATGATCAATAAAAAGTCGGAATGTTTGGATTCCGGCGACCTGTCGACATTCCTGTCGATCAGTAAAAAGACCTTCACGCTGGAGGAATTGGTCAACCTCGGGATTGCGGCGCTCCTGCATGACGTGGAGTTTCGCAAGCAGGTTCCCGACCTGAAGGCCGACTCCGTATTTTCGATGCAGCAGCAGTCGATTATCGATCTGCATACCAGTAACGGCTACCATATCGCGAAAATGCTGAACATCGATTTTGAGGTGCAGCGCGCGGTATTCCAGCACCACGAGCGTTACGACGGGAGCGGATATCCCAGCGGACTGCATCCGCGTTTCTTCACGAAATACACCCCGATACTGATTTTCGCCGAGCATTATACGGAAAGTGTCACAAAAAACCCGTTTTTCGATCGGGTATTATCCCCCCGCGATACGGTCGTGCGTCTTTTATCCGCCGAACGGGCGAAATTCGACGGCGATATCACTTACGCCTTCCTGAAGGCAGCGTCGTTATTCCCTGTGGGGGGATGGGTACTATTATCGGACAACCGGATCGGACTGGTGCGCGCGGTCAATTCCGAAAAACTGGATAAGCCGACCGTCGGCGTCTATTTCGATCAAACTTTTAATAAAATCTCTCCCGAAGAAATTAACCTCTCGAAGAGCGCGATTGAAATCGTCAAGCCGTTATCATGGGATATAGTCCGAAACGCGGTCAAAGGCCCGATCGATTTTATCTATCATTGAACGCTTCATTCATCATTGATATATATCATTTTTATTACTTTATATAGCGCAAATATTCTAATATATAAAAATACAAAAAAATCCTTGCGGAAAAGATTCTTCAATGCTAAAATAATACTGTCGGATGCTATAGGATATAATTATGGATAATTTTTCACTTCTTCAGGTTCCTATCAACGATTTACGCGAGGGAATGGTTCTCAATCAGGATTTAACCGCGGATATAGGTTTACGGCAGGGTCGGGTATTGACCGCGTCCGATATCGGGAAAATCAGGGAATTGAAACCCAACGAAAAACTCTCCGTCGTACTATCTAATTCGTTACGGTCGCAATTAAACATTCCCGATCCCGTCAGACCCGCTAATGCGGCAAGTGATAATAAGCGCGGAGGTTCGTTAAAATCTTCGCAGATCGCCAATTTCCGTGATGCGCTCGGGGAAAATGAAATCCGAGCGTCATTGAACGATCAGAATCTTGACGGCGCGCTTAAGGGGATTGTTGAAAAAAAGAAAGCGGTGATTCGCGGGGACGATTACCAGAACAGGGTGGAAAACTACCGGAACGAGCATCTTGAGAAGTATAAAAACTCCATCAAATCGATACAGACGTCTACACGTAAGGACACCCTGAATATCATCGATCATTATGCGCAAACGCATGCCGATATGGAATCGTTGAACGATGTAGACGCGCTTGAGACCGGAGAACTGGTCAATCGCAGCGATACCTATGAACAGAACGCCCAGTTTTTTATGGACTCAATCCTGACGAAAAAGACCGTGTTTACCTCGTTTGTAGAAAACATCGTGGTCGATTTCCTGGCGGATATGGGGTACGATCTTGCGCGCGGGATGCTCGCGTTCCTTTCCCGAAATGAATCGAAGGTTTCGTATATCGCTTCGCATTCCCTTCAGGTGATGATCGTCGCGCTGGTCGCCGCTATCGAGCTGACCCGTATTATCAACATGAAATCCCAAACCCTCGACTCGGAAGATTTAGGTACTCTCCTTTCGATCAGCAAGAAATCGTTCACCCTCGAGGAACTGGTCAATCTGGGAATTGCGGCGTTACTCCACGATATCGAATTCCGTAAGCAAGTGCCCGACCTGAAAGAAAACTCTATTTTTAACATACAGCAACAGTCGATCATCGACCTGCACCCGAGTAACGGTTACCATCTGGCGAAGACCCTGAACATCGATTTCGAGGTTCAGCGCGCGGTATTCCAGCACCACGAGCGTTATGACGGAAGCGGGTATCCGAGCGGGCTTCATCCGCGCTTCTTTACCAAATATACCCCGGTATTAATGTTCGCCGAGTATTACACCGAGATGATTACCCGCAATCCGTTTGTCAATACGATACTCACCCCCCGCGATACGGTGGTGAAGCTGCTGTCGAGCGAACGGGCAAAATTCGACGGCGACGTGATTTATGCGTTCCTCAAAGCGGCGTCGTTATATCCGGTGGGGAGTTGGGTAGTGTTATCCGATTCCCGGATCGGGTTGGTTCGCGGGGTTAATTCCGAAAAGCTCGACCGCCCGACAATCGGCGTGTATTTCGATAGAAACTTCTCACGCATGGATATTGAGGATGTCAATCTGATGAAAAGCCCGTTGCAGATAGTTAAACCTCTCTCATGGGATATCGTGCGCAGCGCGGTCAAAGAACCCCTCGATTTTATTTATCGCTAACGCTATCCGAACGTTGTGATTTTTTATCCTATCTATTAAAATAGTGATTAATCTTTAACGGGGTACCGATGAAACGGATTATTTGGACCTATCCCGCGCTGTTTTTTGTAACGCTCATAGCTCTGATGGGGTGCAGGACGCCTGAGAAGAAGCCTATTCCGGGGACTAACGCGATAATCGTTGTCACCAACGGGCTATCTATGATAGAGGTTTCCATGCTCTCGCAGGGATTGGTCGATATTTCGGCCTACGACCCGTCGATAAAGGTCGCCCTGGCGTACTCGACTACGAATAATTTTCTCGGCCGGGATGTTTACGCCGACATGGAGAAGTGTTACCTCCTTTCCGGGGCGGCCGTGATGCTCACAAACGCGCAGGCGATATTGAAGAAGAATCATCCCGGATACAGTTTGGTGGTGTACGACGGCGCGCGGCCGGTCAGCGTTCAGGAAGCGATGTGGAAACTCGTGAAGGATACCCCGCAGAAGATTTATGTCGCAGACCCCGCGAAGGGGTCGATCCATAACTACGGCGGCGCGGTCGATTTATCGGTCGCCGGCCCGGACGGCATTCCCCTCGATATGGGGACTCCCTTCGACAGCTTCAGCGACCTGTCCCAACCGAAGTACGAGGAGCAGTTCCTCAAGGATAAACTCCTAAGCTATACCCAGTACAGCAACCGTCTCATTCTCCGCGAAGCCATGCTCGGCGCGGGTTTTAAGGGGATTCCCAACGAGTGGTGGCATTTTAACGCGTATCCTAAGGACGAGCTCAAGAAGAAATACCAGACGATCAAGTGAGGAAATATGCCCAAATACCTGATTGCCCTTTGCGCCGCGGCTCTCCTGTCCGCCTGCGGGGATAATGTCAAACCGCCCTTGTATGAGCCGCCTACGACGCTCCTCGAAGAGAAGGAAGCGCATATCGCGGCGCTCACTGAGAAGTTGTCAACCGATCCGTCAAATACGGTTCTGCTGATAGAGCGCGCCGAGGATTATTTTATGACCGGACAGCTCGACAAATCCCTCGGGGATTACCAGACCGCGATGAAGATTTCCCCGGAAGACCCCGTACCGTATTGCGCGGCGGGCGCGGCATATCTCGCTCTCGGGGAATATGGCGCCGCTCAGGATTCGTTTATGAAGGCGGTATCGCTCGACCCCAAAGCGCACGATGCATATTATTATCTCGGCCTGATCGCGTTTATCGAAGGAGACAAGCCCGCCGCGGAAAATTATTTCACGCGCGCGATCGAGCTTGCTCCGTCGTACGCGAAGTATTATTTCGACCGCGCTCAACTCTATATTCAGATGGAGAAGTATTCCCAAGCGGCCGCCGAGTACGGTAAGTTTATCCAATTCGCGCCGGGGATCTATCTGGGATATTATTATCGCGGACTGGCGTATAAATTAATGAAGAACTACGACGCCGCTGTGAAAGATTTCGCGCGTACTATCGAGCTATCCCCGGACTACGGCGACGCGTACTACGAACTGGGGGCGATCTACCTGCTGACCGGGAAGACGGACGCCGCGCTCGCGGATTTATCGAAGGCCGCCGATCTGGGGAATCCCGACGCGGAGGATCTGCTCTTGAAGATCAAGAAAGGAAAGAAATAGGAGTATCTATGCGTTATAATAGAATTCTCGTCCCGCTTCTTCTGATAGGCGCGGTCATTGCCGGGTGCGGGAAGAATACTGCCGATAAGCAGGCGATCGAGGCAGAAGCCCTGAAAAAACTGACCGCCGACGTGATCGCCAATCCCACGAACGCGGCCTGCTACTACGAACGGGGGCTCGAGTATTACCGGCAGGGCAAGCTCAACCTCGCGCTCGAGGATATGAACAACGCGGTCAAGTACCGCCCGGATTACGCGAAGGCCTATCTGCTGCTCGGGAATATCTATATCGCGGCGGGGCTGGACGGGGACGCATACCTGAACTACCTGAGCGCTGTCAAGTACGACCCGTCGATGGACGATGCCTATTTCGAGATCGCGAATTACCAGTACCTCGCGGGTGACCTGAAATCCGCGCTGTCCAATATCAATATCGCGCTGACGCTCGCGCCCGGCAACCCGGAGTATTACTACTCGCGAGGGATGCTTCATATCAACCTGAAGCAGTACGTACCCGCGCTGAACGATTTTAACCGCGCGATCGTACTCAAGCCCGATTACGCCGACGCCTACCGCAGCCGGGGCGCGTTATACAGCGCGCTCAAGGAGTACGAGCAGGCGCTCGCCGACCTGACCAAGGCGATCGAGCTCGACCCGGAGTTCACCGACGCGTACTTCCACCGGGGGATGGTGTATCTCGAGATGGGGAATAAGACCCTCGCGCGGAAGGATCTGGCGAAAGCCGCCGCGCTCGGCGACAAGCAGGCGAAGGCGATACTCGAACAACTGTAATGAAATACCAATATAGAATCAACCCCAGCAATACGAGTTAAACTTATTTTACGCCCGGAAAATATTCCGTCCTGCCAGCAGAAACGGGCTTGCTTTTTCCATGAAAAGAGTGTATAATACTTCGCCCTAACTATAGTCGGGCAGACACATTAGAAACGGGGTACGAGTGAGAAAAGATTTCGCGAAAAACACCTTATTCAGTCTCGGCGGATACGGATTCCTGATAGTTTTCAATCTTGCATTCAGCTTCTTCGCGGCGCGCGCGCTCGGGCCGGCGGCGTACGGAATTTATACTACGTTTTTCTATATCCTTTTATCGTTCACCCAGCCCATCAATTCGCTCCAGCTCGCTGTGGCGAAGGAAGTACAGCGTGAGAAATTGTCACGGGAGGAGGCGAACCGCCGGTTTTCGTCCACCCTCTTCGTGTTCGCGCTCGCGGCGCTCGTCATTTTCGGCGGGCTGTCCCCCGTGTTCCAGTCGGTCTATCACCTTCCAAGTATTTTGGACGGGGTTATCGGCGGAGGGGTGATCGCGGTCTGGATAATCCTGACCGCGTACCGGGGAATCGATATCGGGAGGATGAACTTCGCGGGCTACGGCGTCAATATCGGCTTCGAGGGATTTTTACGCGCGGGTATCGGTATCCTTCTGATCCTCATGGGATTCGGCATAACCGGCGCGCTGGGAGTTTCTATCATCTCGGGTATCATCGGGATACTGATGATTATCCTGCCGGACTTCAAGAACGCCGTAAAGAGCTTTTTCAGGTTCCGGCTGGACAAGAATCTGGTGAAGGAGTTTGTCAAGGCGCTCGTCATCCTGCTCCCTTACGGGCTGATTATGAACCTCGACCTGACGATGGTACAGAACGTGATCGGCGGGCAGGAATCGGGATATATCGCGGCGTGCGCCCTCTTCGGGAAAAACCTGATCGCGCTCGTGCTCGTATTCGCGAATGTCATCTTCTCATACACTTTGCACGACCGTAAGGATACGTTCTGGATGGGTGTACTCCTGACGATACTGTTCTTTATCGGCGCGGTGCTCTTCTCGATATTCGCGGCAGTCCCGGTGATCAATCTTCTGTTCGGGCCGGGGTACGAGAAGGTGGTGGATTACCTGCCGTGGTACCTGATTATGACATTACCGGTCGCGATACTCCAGCATATCGTGAACTATTCGGTTGCGAAAAATTACGGGTTTATGCGGATATTCATCTGGGTCGCGCTCGGGGCGCTTGGGGCGGTATTCTGGTTCCTTTTAACAAATTACCCGATGATTACTTTCCTGAAGGCGTCGTTTGTTTCTCTGACGATTATCGACGGTATTCTACTGGCAATCATCTATTTTTTGTCAAGAAATAAACAAAATAATCATTGACCGTTTCGCACAATATGCTAAAATGTATGAAAATGGATAGAGGGGAGGAAAGATTTGAGAGAGGCTAAAGTCGCGCGAAAGACGAGGGAGACCAATATCGAGGTCGAAATCAACCTGGACGGAAGCGGAAAGTTCGATATCAATACCGGTATCGGGTTCTTCAACCACATGTTCGAGACCTTGTCGCGCCACAGCCTGATCGATATTACCCTCAACGCGAGCGGCGATATCAATGTGGACTATCACCACCTGGTGGAGGATTGCGGGATTGTGCTCGGGCAGGCGATCAATCAGGCGTTGAAGGATAAGGCGGGCATCCGCCGTTTCGGGAACGCTATCCTGCCGTTGGACGAAGCCCTTTGCGAGGCGGTAATGGATATCAGCGGCCGTCCGCATCTGGAGACCAACCTGACGGAGTATTCCGGCACGGTGGGCGAGTTCAATTTCGAGCTGGGCGAGGTGTTTTTCTCCGGGTTCGCGTCCGAGGGGTTTACGGTGCATATCAATGTCCGTCAGGGCAAGAATCTGCATCATATCCTCGAGTCGGCGTTCAAATCGTTCGCGCGGGCACTGCGGAGCGCGGTGGAAATCGATGACAGGATGCACGGGCGGATACCGTCCACAAAGGACCACATAGAGGATTAAAATGATAGCGATTATAGATTACGGAATGGGCAATCTTGCGAGCGTGTATAACGCGTTCGTAAAAACGGGGTTCGGCGATATAAAAATTACCTCCGACCCGGCCGACCTTCGCCGCGCGGATAAACTGGTGCTCCCCGGAGTGGGCGCGTTCGAGGACGCGATGAAGAACCTGAGACGCGATAAGCTGGTCGACCCTATATTGGAAAGTGTCGCCGCCGGGAAACCGTTCCTCGGGATATGTCTCGGATACCAGTTGATGTTCGAACGGAGCTGCGAGGGCGGAAATTTCGAGGGGCTCGGCATTATGAAGGGCGATGTCGTACGGTTCGATATCTCGCTGCCGGTCCCGCATATGGGATGGAACGAGACTCTGATCAAAGACGGCGCTGGGGTGTTTGACGGATTGGCCGGAAATGTGTATTTTTACTTCGACCACGCGTACTATCCGTTACCATCGGACGAATCGGTGATCGCGGGCACGACCGAATACGAGACCGTATTCGTATCGGCGGTACGGAAGGGCAATGTTTACGGGGCGCAGTTTCACCCGGAGAAGAGTCATAATAACGGATTAAAAATAATAAGTAATTTCGGAAAATTAAAATAACCGGAGGACTATTTTTATGCTCATCATTCCCGCAATCGATATAAAGGATAAAAAGTGCGTGCGCCTGGTGCGCGGCGACCCGCAGTTCGAGACGGTCTACTCCACCGAGCCGGTATTCCAGGCGAAGTACTGGGAACGCGAGGGCGCGCGCCGCCTGCATATCGTCGATCTCGACGGCGCGTTCGAGGGGAAAACCAAGAACCTCGATATTATCCAGCGGATTGTCGAGGAAGTCAATATCATGGTCGAGGTCGGCGGCGGAATCCGCGACAACCGTATCATCCGCGCGCTCAAGAACCGCGGGGTGCATAAAATTGTGATCGGGACGGCGGCGGTCGAGAACCGTAAATTTATCAAGAACCTCTGCAAATCGGAACCGGACAGTATCATTATCGCGATAGACGCGCATGACGGGTTTGTGGTCAAGAAGGGATGGAAGGAAGTGACCGATAAACGCGCGGTCGATCTGGTGAAGGAACTTGAGGAGTACGGCGTACAGGAAGTGATCTATACCGACGTGAACCGTGACGGCACTCTCGAGGGGCCGAACTACGATTCGATCGAGACGATGCTGACGGTGACCGAAATCCCGATTATCGTATCGGGCGGGGTATCCTCTCTCGACGACCTGAGACGGCTCGCGCAGTACGAGAAGGACGGACTGCGGGGGGTGATTATCGGCAAAGCCCTCTACGAGGGGATATTCAAGCTCTCCGAGGCGCTCAAGTACGATAAGGGATAACTTCTAGTCTACTGATTCCTGATATCCAGCGTCACCCCGTTTTTATCGGCGGTGATTTGAATAAATATATCATCGTTGTACATTGTAAGCACATTTGCCGATTTCTGGATTTCAAATTTTAATTTATTTTCTTTCGGGCTTATACTCTGCGTTGGGAAAACAAATTTCGGGTCGCCCGAAAAATACCCGAAAGCCTTCAGCAGGATAAACGCGTCTTCCACCCGTGTCATCATAGGAAAAGTATAAACTTCTCTGATATAATCCGGGTCGTCCGTCCAATAATCGGTGACCGATATTTCCGCGGTACATTTGTTATCGAAAGAGTACTTCTCGATCGACGTCATTGACCCTTCGCCGCCCTCGCCGTCCTGCTCGGGATCGCCGCTGCTCTCCGAAACACTATACAGGTAATCCAAGAGCGGATATTGAGAATCTTCCGATACCTCCGGCGCGGGCAGAGTGGATAGATACCCGTCGAAAATATACCCCTTCTTGCCGGCGTAATCGGCGTAAACCCAATGCCCGTCGATATTGTCGAAGCTGAATACGACGGGTTTCGCGGCATCCTTGAGTACGGTTAGTTTACCGCCGTAGGGAACTTTGATCACCAGTTTACCGTTGATATCCGCTTTCTCGCGGAGGTTCAGCCCGGACGGCGCGAGGACAGTGAGCTTATCGCCGGGAGCGTACCATACCGGAGCCTCGCCGAATAGATACGAGGATACGGATAAAAAAAACAGACTCAATAGTACCTTTTTCATATTTTCCCCCTTTATTCGATTCCTATTCCGTCGACGGTCAGTACTATCGATGAATTCTCCTTTGCGAGTTTTATTGCCGTTTCCGCCGATTTCATCAGTATAGAGTTTGCGCTGACTGTGAACGAGAATCCCGATTTGTTTTCCGAGGCTTTCGAGGATTTTAACGGGAACATCAGTGTTTCGGTATTATAAAAATACCCGATCAGTTTCATCAGATGAAAAACTTCCTCCAAGCGATATTTCCCGGAAAAGGTATAGACCGCATGGATTTTCGGAAGCGGGTCGTCCACTGTATAATCGATCGTCGATTCGACCACGGAGGTGATCCCCCCTTCCCATTCTTCGCGCACCTTTTCCCACTTCCCGCCGTCATTTTCGTTATCCTCGAATACAGGATCGGAGACGGGCGATAAATTGTTTTGCAGGTAATTCTGCATCAATGATGGGAGATCGATCTCTCCCGCGTCGCTCTGGGGCGCCGGGAGTTTGGAAAGATATCCGTCGAAAATATACCCTTTTTTACCCTCATATTCCGCGTAAACCCAGTGTCCGTCGATATTATCGAAGCTGAACACCACGGGTTTAGCGGTATCCTTGAGTACCGTAAGCATGCCCGCATAAGGGACTTTGACGATCGGTTTCCCGTTGATATCCGCTTTCTCGCGGAGGTTTAGCCCTGATATCGCGAGGACGTTGAGGGTATCGCCGGGAGCGTACCATAATTCCGTACCGGCATAAGCAGGGATAAACAAAGGAAGAAATAATATCAGTATTAAAATATTCCTAATGGGAATCTCCTTAATTTGCTATATATTGTAAGTATATCGTTACTGTTAGTCAATTTAAAATAGAAAGACACGGGATAAACCGGACGGTTGACATTTTCCGATATTTCGAATAGAATTAAATATCCTGTTACACGGAGGTCGAAATGCTGGGATTCCGTTTCATCAAGTTTCAGCCGAATTATTACGTACTGAAGTATAAAAAAGGGCGTGTCGTCCGCGAGGGGCTGGGGCTCGCGTTCAACTACTATTCGCCCACCACATCGCTTGTGGCGGTTCCGGTCGGGAGCACCGATACCCCGTTCATCTTCACCGAAAGCACGTCCGACTTCCAGAGCGTGACTGTGCAGGGGCAGGTTACATTCCGGGTATCCGACCCGAAGAAGATCGCGGCTTTGCTGAACTTTACCCTTGATAATAATACCAAGAATTATATTTCCGACGACCCGCAGAAACTTTCTCAACGGGTCATTACGGTCGTGCAGGTGCTGACCAAGAAATTTATCGAAAATCTCCCCCTGCGCGAGGCTATCCGTTCGAGCGAGCCGATAGCGAGCGGGGTCGCGTCGAGTATCCGCGCGGACAAGGCGATCGGGTCCCTCGGTATCGAGATACTCGGGCTCGCCGTAGTCGCTATCCTGCCCACCGAGGATACGGCGCGCGCTCTCGAGGCCACCGCGCGCGAGCAGATACTCAAGGAAGCCGACGACGCGATCTACACCCGGCGGAATTCCGCGGTCGAGCAGGAACGCAGGATAAAAGAGAACGAGCTGAATACCGAGATCGCGGTCGAGAACAAGAAGCGGCAGATTCTGGAAGCGCAGAAAGAAGCCGAGCGCGCGATCCAGATGAAAGATCACGAGATGAAGCAGGCGGAGATGAATTTTACGATAACAAACGAGGAACGGAAAAAGAAGCTGGTCGAGCTTTCCGCCGATAACGCCCGAAAGCAGGCCGATACCCGCGCCTACGGGGTCTCCGTCGTGCTGAAGGCGGTCGAGGGGATCAAGCCCGAGGTCCTGCAGGTGCTCTCGCAGATGGGTATGGATACCGATAAGCTCATCGCGATGGCGTTCCGGGGTATGGCGGAGAATGCCGAGAAGATCGGCGAACTCAATATTTCTCCCGACCTGCTCAAGGAACTGCTGAATAAGAAAAAATGAAGCGGATTTCCGAACGTAAAATCGTCCTGGTCAAACGAAAGACGCGTCTCGAGGACCTGATCGTCCGTTATAATACGGTCGAGCAGGCGCGATTCTATATCGAGCATCTCGGCGCGGATTTTTCCGACTACGAGGACGAACACCTTACCTACCATAACGCCCTTTCCCGCGCGGAGGATATCCTTTCCGAAATCGGGCGCACCCAGATCCTGGAACGTGTCTATATACCGAGCTTTATTTTCGGCCCGGACGATATTGTTGTCGCGGTCGGGCAGGACGGGCTTGTCGCGAACACACTCAAGTACCTTCGAGGCCAGCCCCTGATCGGGGTCAATCCCGACCCCGCGCGTTGGGACGGAGTCCTGCTGCCGTTCGGGGTGGACGATCTCCCGGAAGCCGCCGGCGGGGTGGCGAACGGCCGTTACGAGTGCAAGGAGATCACGCTCGGGCGGGCGGTGTTGAACGACGGGCGGGAGCTTCTCGCGGTGAACGATTTTTTTATCGGGCAGCGGACGCATATTTCCGCGCGCTACGAGATCCGTCACGGCGGCCGCGCGGAGAATCAGTCGTCGAGCGGGATCATCGTATCGACAGGGCTCGGGTCGACCGGCTGGCTGAAGAGCGTACTCGCGGGCGCGGAGGGTGTCGCGCGGGGTATCCGTCATAATAAGGCGGAGGTCCGGCTCGGCGAGAGTTTCGAATGGGGGTCGCGGTTCCTGTATTTTTCGGTGCGTGAGCCGTTCCCGAGTAAAAACTCCGGCGCGGAGATCGTGTTCGGCAGGGTCGACCGGCGGGAACCCCTCGCGGTGGTGTCGCATATGCCGGAGAACGGGGTGATATTCAGCGACGGGATCGAGCGGGATTTCCTGCGGTTTAATTCCGGGATGGCCGCGGAAATCGGGCTCGCGGACTTCACGGGGAAACTCGTGGTATAGCGGGGATTTCCCGGATTATTCCTTCGATTTTTTCGATAGCTCGATAAGATTCTCGACTTCTTTTTGAAGCAATGGGATATTGTTAACGATAACGTTCCAGATAACCGCATCGTCTACAGAGTCATACCCATGAATGATACGGTTTCGAAGCGCGATTATTTTCCGGCTGTCGGTAATATTAATGGCGTTGTCGGTATCGATAATTCTTTTTACGGCTTCCCCGATAATTTCAAGTTCCCTTTCGACAGCGCGTTTAACGGTAATATTTCTTTCAAAAGCGGTAAAATCGGCGATGCTGCTCAGATGAATCTTGAGTGTTTGAATAGAGGATTGAATATCGAAAAGATATTTCACGATGACATTCATAGTATTTTCTGTTTTGTTTTTTCAAGCTCGTCCCGGAAATAGGGGTTTTTTACCGATGACTCGGTAACCAGATCCACCTCGCGCCCCAGCATTTCCTCGAGGGCAAAATACAACTCCCACCATAAACCGCCGTATTCGACCGGATCGATACCGTCCTGGAAGGAAATCAGCAAATCCAAGTCGCTGTCATTCCCGAACGATTCGGTGCATGCGGAACCGAAGAGATACGCATGTTTTATCTTCTTCGCGAGCAGTAACTTTTTTATATCGCTGAGGCGTTTTTTTATATCGGAATGGATCATCTTTCCTCCATATAGGATTATACTAACTCGTTCCGGGAAATCTGTCAAAAATCCGCGTATCGCTTCACGACCCTCGCCCCAAAAACCGAACCCCGCGGATTTCCACATTTTTTATTTTCCCTCTATAATATTTTATAATAATGATTGACAGAAATAAAGAAAGATGCTATATTAGAAATAGGATGTGGAATCTGAGGTGGAAGATGATAGAGTATAAGAAGCCAAAATATCTTGGTTTAAAAAAAGATGAATTTGAAAGAATTGCAACTGAATTTGCAGAAAAGCATGGGTTTAAAATTGGTAACAATATAAGAAATTTAGTTACTAGTTGTGGTGGGGAAATTAAATTTTTAGATTATGAAAACTGGATAAAATCAAAAGACGGTTCAATCATTG